>JAIXTU010000174.1 GCA_027483785.1 Flavobacterium sp. | reverse complement strand
AGCGGAAATCCTGCCACGAGCGGCGGTTGCCGAGTGGCAGATTAGAGCGAACAGCCTGACCTGCCGAAGCGACTTTAAGATGAAGGACGAACGTTGGCAGGGAACGCCCAAAAAATGCAGATTAAAAAAATATTAGTTTCCTAAAATTCATCTAACAATTTCAGGATTAATAACTTTTTTGTACTTTTGCGCACCTTTTCAAGGCAGTGGAATGTGAGAAAAGAGATGAACTAATTTATTGAAAAACAACTTCTGAAGGTTTCTGCCGCAACATTCCAAAACATCAGAATACAAATTTTAAAATCAGATTATGTCTGAAACAGTAAACAAAGAGCAGTTTTTAGCGGACTTTAATTGGCACAATTTCCAGGAAGGAATTGACGCAGTTGACGAAAAAAACTTGAAAGAATTCGAGGAATTAGTTGCTAAAACGTTCATTTCAACGGATCAAGAAGAGGTTGTAGAGGGTGTTGTAGTTCGTATCACAGACCGCGATGCGATTGTTGACATCAATGCAAAATCTGAAGGAGTAATTTCCTTGAACGAGTTCCGTTACAATCCAAATCTTAAAGTAGGCGACAAAGTAGAAGTACTTATCGATATCCGTGAAGACAAAACCGGACAGTTGGTACTTTCTCACAGAAAAGCACGTACCATCAAAGCATGGGATCGCGTAATTGCTGCTCATGACTCAGGTGAAATCGTAAATGGTTTTGTGAAATGCAGAACTAAAGGAGGTATGATTGTTGACGTATTTGGTATCGAAGCGTTCTTACCAGGTTCACAGATCGATGTGAAGCCAATCCGCGATTACGATCAGTACGTGAATAAGATGATGGAATTTAAAGTGGTGAAAATCAACCACGAATTCAAAAACGTTGTGGTTTCTCACAAAGCGCTTATCGAAGCTGATATCGAAGTTCAGAAGAAAGAAATTATCGGTCAGTTAGAAAAAGGACAAGTTCTTGAAGGCGTTGTGAAAAACATTACTTCTTACGGTGTGTTCATCGATTTAGGAGGTGTAGACGGATTGATTCACATCACCGACCTTTCTTGGTCACGTATCAACCACCCAAGCGAAGTATTGGAGCTTGATCAAAAATTGAACGTAGTAATTCTTGATTTCGATGATGAGAAAACGAGAATTCAATTAGGTTTGAAGCAGCTTAATGCACACCCATGGGATGCTTTAGATGCAAACTTGAAAGTGGGCGATAAAGTAACTGGTAAAGTTGTTGTTATAGCTGACTACGGTGCATTTATCGAAGTTGCTGAAGGTGTTGAAGGTTTGATCCACGTTTCTGAAATGTCTTGGTCTACGCACTTGCGTTCTGCTCAAGATTTCGTGAAAGTTGGCGATACTGTTGAGGCAGTAATTTTAACTCTTGATAGAGAAGAGCGTAAAATGTCGCTTGGTGTAAAACAAATGACTCAAGATCCTTGGACAGATATCACTGCGAAATACCCAGTTGGTAGCAAGCACGTAGGTATCGTTAGAAACTTCACTAACTTCGGTGTATTTGTTGAGTTAGAAGAAGGTATCGACGGATTGATTTACATTTCTGATTTGTCTTGGACTAAGAAAATCAAACACCCATCTGAGTTTGTAAGCGTAGGTGAAAAACTGGATGTAGTAGTGTTAGAATTAGATGTTGACGGACGTAAACTTTCTTTAGGTCACAAACAAACGCAAGCCAATCCTTGGGATAAATACGAAGATTCATTCGCGGTTGGAACCGTTCACAACGGAACGATCAGCGAGATCGTTGACAAAGGTGCTACTGTAGAGTTTAACAGCGATATCGTAGCGTTCATCCCAACTCGTCACTTAGAAAAAGAAGACGGTAAGAAATTGAAAAAAGGAGATGCAGCTGATTTCAAAATCATTGAATTCAACAAAGAGTTCAAACGTGTAGTTGCTTCGCATACTGCTATTTTCCGTGAGGAAGAAGAGAAGAATGCAAAAGCTGCTGTTGAAACAGCTAACAACAACCAAGTAACATCTACACTTGGTGATAACAACGACATCCTTGCTGCTTTAAAAGCGAAGATGGAAAAAGGTGGAAAGTAATCCTTATTAATTCTGAGAGAAAGCCCGGCATTGTCGGGCTTTTTTTATGGAATTGGTTTAGAAGCTAGATTTGATTTAACGTTTTTCATAAGTATTTAGTATTAAGATTGGAGTATTAAGAATTTGTGATGTGTTCACTACTTTACGTATCGTTTTCCCCCCCTAACCACGTACCGTCGTTGCTTGAGCTTGTCGAAGGCAGCTTGTCGAAGGCAGCTTGTCGAAGGCAGCTTGTCGAAGGCTGGTTCAATTTTTGGGTAACGATACATTCTGTGTTTTTCTTAAACGGTCAAATATTCTGCAAAATTCTGTGCGCTTCGGTGTTTTCTGCGAGCTAAAAAAGGCTGGTACCGGAGCCTCTCAAAGGCAACATTTGGTATTTTGCGAAAAACTTTGTGGAACATTGTGCTCCCCAAATATTGAAATCTAAAAAAAAACGACCCCAATTGGAGTCGTTTTGTATTAATTTGCTGGTTTTTCAGAAAGCTGTCGCACTTGCTTGAGCTTTTCTTTCAAAACGGCTACTTCTTCTTTGTGACGTTCGATACTCTTTCGAACTTCGGTTACCATACTGTTCTCTTTTTTAGCATTCTTTGCTGTAGAAAAGAACAAGATATTATTCTCTAACTGATTGATTTCCGCTTGAACTTCCTCGATTTTACGCTGCAAGAAAATCCGTTCTTGGTCGATTCTTCGCGAGTCGTTGCTTTCGGTAAGCTGACCCATACGGTTGTTGAAACGCATCATTTCTGAGTCTTTTTTACTCAAACTCAATTGCTCAAACAATCCGTCGAGTACTTTATTGAATTTCCCGTCGATGTACCGTTTGTTCGGTCCAACTTTGCCCAAGCTTTTCCACTCTTCGATTTTGGCTTTGATATTGTCTAAATCGATTTTGTGAACGCCAGCCATTTCAAAAGTTTTGATGTCTTCCAAAAATGCTTTTTTGCGCTCGTATGCCTCAGTTTCTTCCTGATTTACTTCCGAACGCGCCGCTTTCAAACGCTCAAAATAGTGGTTGCATGCCGCTCTAAACTCTTTCCATATCTGGTCGGAAAATTTCTTCGGAACGTGTCCGATTGTTTTCCATTCTTCTTGAATTTGCTTCAGAATTTCGGTGGTTTCTCTGAAATTATCGCTGTCTTTTAATTCGTTAGCTTTATCAACTAAAGCGCGTTTGCGATCCATGTTGGTTTGTTGCTCGCGTTTAATCGACTTGTAAAACGTGTTTTTTCCAACGTTAAATTGGCGCGTAATATCTTTAAACTTAGCCCAAACTTGTTCGCTGATTTCACTCGGAACTTTCCCTACTTTGAAGAATTCTTCGCGCAGTGCTTCTACTTGTTTTACCTGTTCTTGCCACGCGTTGTGGTTCGATGCGGGCTGAGCAATAATGCTTTCTATTTGCTGAATGATCGCTTCTTTTAAACGTAAGTTGTTTTGTTCACGTTCGCGAATTTGCTCTTGTAGTTGTTCGCGTTTATTGTGAATCTGACGCGATAATTCGCTGAATTCATTCCAAATGCGTTCGCGGTGTTCTTTAGAAACCGGGCCAATGTCTTCTTTCCAAATTCGGTGCAAATCTTGCAATTCGCGTAAAGCGGCATTTATATCTTTTTCTTCAACCAAAACTTTCACCCGATTGATGATGCTTTGCTTGAGTTCTAAATTGTGTTTGAAATCAAAGTCGCGCGCTTCACGATCCAAGTGTAGAATATCGTAAAACTTCTCTAAATGAAAGTGATAGCTGTTCCAAACGTGGTTGTATTTGTCGCGCGGAATAGGTCCGGCATTTTTCCAACGATCGCGCAAGTCATTAAAATGCTTCAAAACGTCTTTGATGTCTTCCTGCGGATTGTGTAAGTTTTTTAGTTCTTCGACAATAGCCAAACGCAAAGCTAAGTTGGCTTTTAGGATGTTTTCCTGACGTTTGAAATGCTGATTTCTTAAATCGCGAAATGCATTAAACAGTTCGTCGAATTTGGCTTTCGCCGGATGGTGGTATTGAAATTCCTGACCTTCGTTTTCAGGATCGTCGTGAAATTGCTGCTTTTTTTCGTCGAGTAAATGATTGAATTTGCTTAGAAAAGCCGATTTAATCAATTCTACGTGTTCTTTTATCGCAACTACTTGCTCGCTTTTTACCAAACGCTCTAAATGCTGATTTAGTCGGTCAAGGTCGAGCGTTTCGTAGTCAATTGCAGGTAATTCAATGCTGGTTTCGCGTTCGTGCTCTTCGGCTGCAATGGCATTTTGTTCCTCTATATGTGTGATTGCCTCGTCAGCTGCAAAAGCTTGTGGTTCTTCTAAAATAGGTTGCTCGACGGTAAGTGCTTCTTCGCTGAGTTCAACGGTTTCCACGGCGGTTTCCGCTACTGCTTCAACAACTTCGACTTCGGTAACTGTTTCTGGTTCCGCTTCTGCAAAAAGCGATTGTTCTCCAACTTCTTCTACTGAGTCTGTTGGCTCTTCGGGAGTTGTTGTGTCGTCTTCGACTACGTGTTTAACTACTGTTTCTGCTTCTGCTTGAACTACTTCAGTAGATTCGTTTTCAGGCGTTTGCAGCGTTTCTTCAGCATTTGTTTCTACTGATGGATTTCCTTCTGTCGTGTTTTCAGCTGCTGACAGGTTATCGTGTTTTTCTTCTAACATTTTAAGAATGTTTACAATTTTTACTACGGGCGAAAGGTAGTAAAGGCAGCAGTAAAAACAAAGAAAATAGCTGATTTAACGCGTTACTGTCGATTTTTTAATTTTGATCGGTTACAACAGCGAAGATTGTGCGAGTAGGGTAGTCCAAATTTGCCACGATTTTTCGGCTTGAAGTTCGAGCATTTCCCGCCCGTTTTTGATTTTCGCGCCTTGCTGCTCGGCTTTCGTCAGGAAAAGTGATTTTTCGGGATTGTACACCAAGTCGTACGCAAAATGATTTTCATTCAAAAATTCGATTGGGAAATCGGGCATTTCGGAAACATTCGGAAATGTTCCCAAGGGAGTACAATTGATAATAAGCTGCGTATTTGAAACGATTTCGCGCGTAATTTCATGATACATCAAATCGAAATGTGGATCACGACTCACATAAGCGCTGTTGATTTCCAGATTGTCGAGCGCAGTTCGTACCGCTTGGGCCGCGCCGCCCGTTCCTAAAATAAGTGCATTTTCCACGGAAGTGCCCGTCCAGTTTTTTACACTTTTTAAGAATCCAAAAACGTCGGTATTAAAACCGTGCAATTGCCTGTCGGCATCGATGAAAACGGTATTAACTGCTTGCGCACTTTTGGCTGTATCCGACAGCGTACTCAAGTACGGCAAAATCTCTTTTTTGTAGGGAAATGTCACATTAAAACCAATTACCGATTCATCGGCTTTTAATTGTTCAATTTCTGAAATCGATTCTAACTCAAAATTGAGGTACTTCCAATCGTCTATTTGCAGTTGTTCGAACTTGTTTTGAAAATACGACTGCGAGAAGGAGTGTCCGAGTTTCGAACCAATTAAACCTAAGATTTTCAATTTATAAATCGGTTTTAGTGTATTTGGTAATAAGTTTTCGAACGCGTTTGTTGGCGCAAGCCGTTGGATAGTAATCGGTGAACAGTGTTACCATTTCAGCGTCTTGCAACAAAGCTGCTTCTAGCAGTTCAAGACCAACTTCTTCTTCATCGAAACTCAAATACAAACCAGCCAAACGGTATAGAATTTCTGGTGCTTCTGGATAAAATTCTTTGGCTTGCAATAAAGCATCTACGCAATTTTCGAATTCGCCAAGAAATTGCAGCACATCTACCCAATAAATCCAAGTGTCTAATTCATCGTCGCCGTATTCAACTGCTTTTCTGTAGCCCATTTCAGCTTCTTCAAAGAAATTCAACGCGCGATTAATCGTAGCGTAGCGTTTCCAATAACGAAAGTTTTCGTTATCGATTTCCAGAGCTTTGTTTACGAAATACAAAGCCTTGCGGTAATTTTTTGCATTGAGATACAAATCGGTGATGGAAATCCAAGCTTTATCAAGCTGCGGATCTTCATGCACAGTTCGGTTGTAGTATTTTAAGGCAGTAGCTGAATCGCCTTTCCGTTCGTAACATTTCCCGATGCGCAAAAGGGCATATGAGGTTGCGTCGTCGAGTTCGAGTGTTTTTTTATAACCTTCAATGGCCTCGTCGTAGCGTTTGAGGCGTTCAAGCGATTTCGCTTTCTCCATATAAGCACCTACAAATTCTTCGTCGATTAAGGTTGCATAATCAAAGGCACGCAGTGCTTCTTCGTAGCGTTTCAAGCCATACAGAATCCGTCCGAGTTGATGCCAAGCTATTTCGCTGTATGGATTTTTATCGATGTAGGAATTTAGGAAAATTACGGCATCTTCGTGTTGATCCAAGAATTCGAAACAGTACACGATGTTGTACAAGGCGCCTTGATCTTCGATATCTTCTTCTAAACAGCGGATGAAATTCTCTTTAGCGAGTTCCAAATTATCCATAAAAAGATATTCCATGCCGAGTAAATTGTACACATCGGCAAGGTCGTCGGTATGTTCCAAAGCAGTTTTTAGCATCTCAACAGCCATGTCATGATTGTCGCGTTTACTATATATACTTGCTTTTTGAATGAAGATTTCTTCGTTGGTAGGTTCAATGGCGTACAACTCGTTCAACAGCTTTTCGGCCTGATCGAGCTTGTCGTCGTATATGAGCATTTCCACCTGAACAAACTTTAATCCTGTGGATTTTGGATGTTGTTCGAGTGCTAATTTCAGGGCTTTTTTAGCTAGGCTGAGTTTTCCCATGTCGAGGTAGTGAAGCACTATATCTTCAAATTCCTCACTGTCGAAAAACAAAACTTTGTTTGTTTTCAGCATCGATTCAAACTTCGATAACGACAGGTTGTAGTCTTCTTCTTCGCTGCTTAATTGCATAACTCTGGGATTTAGAATTCGGCTATTTAAAATTAGAAAGCACTTTGCCGCCTAACTACTCGGTTACACTATTCTTGTGAACAATTTAATTAACAAAAGGCATACCAATTAGCAAAGGTCTAACTTCTTCTTTACTAAAACGCAAATTGTTGTTACTTATGGCGCAAGGAGGTATTAAACATGACCTTCTGACAGCAATTCGTCGAAAACTTCCAGCAAAATGGCGCAGCCGGCTTCAATTTCTTCGAAACTAATGGTGAGCGGCGGTGTTATTCGAACCGCTTTTCCTTCGAATAGGAGCCAAAATAAAATGAGTCCACGGCGGTAACAGCGCAAAACTACTTCGTTGGTTACTGCGGCATCGCTCGTCATGGCAGCCAACATTAAGCCACGACCACGCACTTCGTTAATCAGCGGGTGAACAAGTAATTTGCGAAATAAGGCTTCTTTTTCCAAAGCGAGCGGCATTAACCTCTCTTGTTCGATAATTTCTAGCGTAGCCAAAGCAGCAGCAGCGATAACGGGATGTCCGCCAAAAGTGGTTATGTGTCCTAATTTTGGTTGATCCTGCAATAAATCCATGTGTTCTGCGGAAGCCATAAAGGCACCTACCGGCATACCACCAGACATTCCCTTTCCCACAATAACGATATCGGGAACTATTCCAAAATTTTCAAAACCGAAAAAGGTTCCCGTTCTTCCAAAACCTGGTTGTATTTCGTCTATGATTAAAACGGCACCAACTTCTTTACAACGCTTACTTAACTTGATTAAATACTCGTTTTCCGGTTGAATAAAGCCTGCACCACCTTGTATGCTTTCCACAATTACACCGGCGGTTTTCTCTGTAATGTGTTCTAAATCAGGTAAATTATTGAATGTAATAAAACGCACGTCAGGAATTAACGGACGAAAAACTTGTTTACGTTCTTCGTAACCCATCACGCTCAACGAGCCCATGGTATTTCCGTGGTAGGCGTTATGGCACGAAATCAGTTCCGATCTACCCGTAATTCGGCGCGCTAATTTCAATGCTCCTTCAGTTGCTTCGGTTCCTGAATTAACCAAATAAATTTTCTCTAGCGGAGGTGGCAAATATTTCTGAAGTCGTTTGCAATATTCAACAGCCGGATGTTGCGCAAATTCGCCATACACCATTACGTGGCTGTACAAATCGAGCTGTTTCTTAATGGCGTCGTTTAAGTACGGATGGCAATGGCCTACCGAAGTTGCCGAAACTCCTGCCACAAAATCGAGATATGCCTGTCCGTGGATGTCGTAGATGTAGCTTCCTTTGGCATGCGAAACCTCCATTCCTAGCGGATGTGGCGTGGTTTGGGCTTGATATTTAAAAAAATCCGTCAGCATTTTATTTTCCTTTCTTCGCATTTTTATCGTACTCGCTGGTTTCCTTTCGAACGGCTATGGGTTTGTCGGCCGATTTCTCTGCTTTCTCGCGGTATTTCCTAGCAATTTCGTCCCATTTGAGCTCGTCTTCAGGAAAAACATCGTCTTTATTTCTGATCATTTCGTCTTCTCTCCAAATAAAACCTCGAAGTCGGCGTGCATTTTCGGGAAGTTCTTTTTCGGGATACATTTGGCCTTCCGGTCGGTCGTACTGCGTAATCGTTTCAATTTTCGAATCTTCCAAAATCAAATTTATCTTCGAACTTACGCTTTTGTTAATTCCGATGAGCTCGTCCTTGTCGTCGCGCATGAAATACAGGATTTCCGTGTTTTTAACTAAGGTCACATCATGCAGTTTGTCGTCTTTGAATTTTCCGTACAGATCCAAGCCCTTGACTTGATTATAGCCGGTTCCAATCGTATCTTTTGAAATTATAAAGGCGTTATTTAAAACTTTAAGCGAATCGATTTTTTCAGTTTCTAAATTGGCAATCAGGTGTATGACATCGCCAGTTACTTGATTTTTTTTGTTCCAAATAATGGGTCTACCTATTAGTTTGGTGAGTCCCACTTTCGTGGAAGAATGAATGGAGTCGCATTTTCCGTTCATATCCGATTTGAAAAAGCGCGCATTTTTAAACGCTCGAATAATTCGGTTTTCGGGTTTTCCGGTGAGCATTAATCGCGTACCGTGAATGTACACACTGTCGTTTTCCATCAACGAAACTGCCACCGCTTTTCGCGTAACAAACATCGAATCTTTGGCCTTATAAAGCTCGGCATAATGTCCGCGAACCACGCCTTTATTGATGGTATCGGTAATTTTTACGTAGTGCGAAGCCGATGCAAATTCCCGATTTTTATCGTAATACAGCGAATCGCCGTCGATTTTACGGTCTTTATACTTGATATAAGACTTTCGGAGAAAATGCGCAATGTTTTTCTTAGTGTCGTAAAATCCTTTTTCGGTGTAAATGAAATCTTCCTTACTGGTAACGGTCGATGCGCCAAGCAGATACGAATGTCCGGAATTGGAATAATAATCCAAATGATTACTTTTTATAACCACTTTCGGATTGGTTACCGTTACAGCTGTGAGGAAGCGAAATTTTTTTTCACTTGCAAAGTAACGACCTGATTTACTGGTAAGTGTAGTTTCTTTATTAACGATTTTCCCGTAATTTTTGTAGTACGCTTGCTGAATGTTCCGATCGAAATTAATCGTATCTGTAGTGAGTGTAAATTCTGGCGAACGCAGTATTGGGTTTCCGGTTGCAAATGCTTGTTTTAAATTTCCAGCATACTCGGCATAATCGCTATTTAAATGCAGCGTATCACCTTGATTTAAAACAACATCACCAAATGCTTTAATGTAATTTTCTTTCTTAAAAAAGTACGCCTTATTGCAGCGCAAGGTAGCTCCTTCGTGGCGTACGAGTACATTGCCCGTGAGCAAAACAGCATCGGGCATTTGCAGTTCATCTACATCGAAATTATCGGCATTTTCTACCACTATGGGTTTGTTTTGCGCGGTCACTTCAAAATTGCAAAACGAAAAAAGCAGAAAAAGGAATAGAATTGAATATTTCAATGACTTGTAATTTGCGGCAAAAATAGTGCTTTGCAGAGAGGTGGCAGTTGGCTTAACAAAAATTTTTGCCAAAGAGGCTATGTGCTAATACCAAATATTGCGACATTAGCAGCGAAAGAAAGTTAGTTATGAAACAAACAATCAAGCTTTTGGTATTGGCTGCAATGGTAGGAATCAATGCACAGTCGGTTAATGCTCAATCAAAAAAAGATAAGAAAGTGTCAGAGAAAGTTCAGAAAAAAGTTGTTTATCAAGTCTTTACCCGATTATTTGGCAATACGAATCAGACCAATAAGCCGTGGGGAACTAAAGTGGAAAATGGAGTAGGTAAGTTTGCTGATTTTACCGAAGTTGCTCTTGATGAAATAAAGAAATTAGGCGTCACTCATATTTGGTACACCGGCGTACCGCATCATGCCTTAGTTGGCGATTACACTAAATACGGAATTTCAAACGACGATCCGGATGTGGTTAAAGGTCGTGCCGGTTCACCTTATGCGGTTAAAGATTACTACAATTTGAATCCCGATTTGGCTGTTGATCCGGCGAATCGTTTAGCTGAATTTGAAGCCTTAATCGATCGAACTCATAAAGCAGGTCTTAAATTATTGATAGATATCGTTCCTAATCACGTGGCGCGCCGTTACGAAGGAAAAAGCAATCCGCCGGGAGTTCGCGATTTTGGTGCAGACGACGACACTTCCGTGGAATACGCCCGTGATAATAACTTCTACTACATTCCAAATTCTTCGTTTAAAGTTCCGTACAGCCCGGATTACAAACCATTAGGAGGCGATCCTGCTCCCGGTTCAGATGGTTATTTTGATGAAGTTCCCGCAAAATGGACAGGAAATGGCAGCCGATTAGCGCAGCCAGACATCAACGACTGGTACGAAACCGTTAAAATCAATTACGGCATTCGACCCGACGGAAGTAAAGATTTTCCCGAATTGCCGGCAGGATACGACGCCAAAGATTACAAAGCTCATTTTGAATTTTGGAAAGATAAGTCGGTTCCTTCTTCGTGGATTAAATTTAGAGACATTGCTTTATATTGGATTGCCAAAGGCGTCGATGGATTTCGCTACGATATGGCCGAAATGGTTCCGTATGAGTTTTGGAGTTTTATGAATTCCTCCATTAAAATGAAGAATCCGGATGCCTTTTTATTGGCAGAAGTTTACAATCCGAACGAATACCGCAATTACATTAAATTGGGGAAAATGGATTATTTGTACGATAAAGTTGATTTATACGACAAGTTGAAAGAAGTCGTTCAAGGAAAGAGTTTACCTGATCCGGTAACCGATATTCAGAATCGTTTTCAAGATATCGAACATCATTTACTTCATTTCCTAGACAATCACGACGAGCAGCGCTTGGCTTCGGATGCTTTCGCTGGAACTCCAGAAAAAGGGATGCCTTTGATGGTACTTTCTGCCACGATCAGTAGTTCGCCAACGATGATTTACTTTGGTCAGGAAGTAGGAGAGCGTGGCGATTTAGATTCGGGATTTGGAAAGCCGACGCGTACAACGATTTTTGATTATGCTGGAGTGCCGAGTCACCAACGTTGGATGAACAGCGGACGTTTTGACGGCGGTGCATTGAGCGATTCGGAGAAAAAGCTCCGCGATTTTTACAAGAGATTACTCAACTTTACTTTAGAAGCTGATGCCATGACGGGCACTTTCGTAGAATTGCAAACAGAAAACAGAAAGCAAAGCGAGCAGTATAAGCCCGGTTTGTATTCGTTTGCGCGTTATTCTGCAAAGCAAAAATTGCTGATTGTAACAAATTTCTCATGGGTAAGCGAAGCCGACTTTACTTTGGAAGTTCCTGAAGCATTGATTAAGACATGGAAATTTAAAGACGGTTCGTATTCTTTAAAAGAAAAACTGTACGGGGAGCATACTTCAACGCTAGAAGTTAAAAATGGCAAGGGTTTTGTAAAGTTAAAATTAGCGCCGTCGGAGTCAGTAATTTTGGAAGTACAGAAATAAAACTGCTAACAAAACGTTAGTTTACACTGAACTTGGCGTGGATACGCTAAATTTGTAGTATGAAGTTTGGTAAATTATATATCGCACTTTTTGGTTTGCTATCGGGTAGTGTTTTTGCACAATTTGATACCGGAAAACGTTCGGTAGGAATAGCTCCCGTAACGCCGAAAGCGGCGCCAAAGGAAGTTCAAAAACCAGACGATAAGGAGAAAAGTACTATAATGCCGGAAGTTTTAAAACCTGAAAGTAACAAACCTATTGTTGAGGAAAAACCGTTGAGCCTGACACCCTCGAACGAGTTTATGAGCAATTCGCGCGAGTTTACAAAAGTGTTTGAAAACGAACTTAATAAGATTAAACCGCAGCGAAAAAAGCAGTCTCTGGGAACAATAAAAGTTAAAACCAAAAGTGTTTACATTCGCTGCAGAGATTCGCAGGCCATCGACGGTGATCAAATTCGGATTACTTGGAATGAAACTTTAATTGCCAACAGACTCACACTTACTGGCGGTTTTCAAGGTATTGAATTACAGCTCGACAAAGGTTACAATTACATCGATTTTAAGGTAATCAACGAAGGAGACAGCGGACCAAATACTGCGCAGTACGAAATTGTCGATAAAGCTGGAAATGTGCTGGCCAACGCATTTTGGGATATGAATTCAGGCGATACAGCTACGATGGTTTTGATTCGCGAATAAGGCTTAACGAGTCAAATGAATGAAACCGGTTAAAGGTTCCGGAAATTCTTCAGCATTCAAATACAAAACGTAATAATAGGTTCCTTCAGGTAATTCGTCGGACTGCCAAGCTTGGACATTGCTTTTTCCACGCCAAATTCCTGTTCTCCAATTACCCGACCAAACTTTCCTGCCGTATCGATTGTAAATAAAGAGATCGTATTCAAAGATATTCTCT
>JAIXTU010000386.1 GCA_027483785.1 Flavobacterium sp. | reverse complement strand
CAAATAATGCTTTCATAATTTCTAAACTTTAACGATTAGAATATTTTTCTATTAAACCGGCGGTAAGTTTTCCTGAAATCAGGGCGGGAGGAACTCCAGGTCCTGGTACGGTTAACTGTCCGGTAAAGTATAAATGTTTTACTTTTTTACTTCGTAATTTGGGTCGTAAAAAGGCCGTTTGAAGTAAAGTGTTGGCCATTCCATAAGCATTTCCTTTGTACGAGTTGTATTCGGAAACAAAATCATTTTTACAAAAAGACTCCCTAAAGGTAATATAATTTCGAACGTCTTGTTTCGTTAAGCGCTCAAATCGGGTCATAATTTTATCGAAGTACTGTTGTCTAAGAGCGGGCGTGTCCTCAATTCCGGGTGCAAGAGGCACTAAAAAGAAACCCGCTTCGCAACCTTCAGGTGCGCACGTTGCATCGGTTAGCGAAGGAAAATTTGCGTAAAACAGGGGTTCGTCGGGCCATCTGGGAGCTTCGTAAATGTCTTTAGCATGCGCTTTAAAATCGGTATCAAAAAACAAGATATGGTGATTAATGTTCTCCAACTTCTTGCTAAATCCCACATAAAACAATAGGGAAGAGGGGGCGAAAACACGGGAATCCCAATAGGAATTGCTGTACATGCGGTATTGTTTTGGCAGCAATTGTTCGCTGTGCGCGTAATCAGCACCTGAAACAACCACATCTGCTTCGATGAATTCGTTGTTTATTCGAATTCCTTTTGCGATACCGTTTTCAACAACAATTTCAGAAATCGCTGCGTTGGTGTGAAAGCTAACTCCTAAGCTAGAAGCAAGTTTGTGCATGCCAGCCACCACATCGAACATACCGGTTTTTGGATGCCAGGTTCCCAAACCAAAATCGGCAAAATTCATGAAACTGTAGAATGACGGCGTGTCTTCTGGCTTTGCACCTAAAAACAGCACCGGAAATTCTAGTATTTGGCGTAGTTTTTCGTTTTTAAATTGCTTGCGAACATCGGCACTAATGTTGGAGAAAAACTGCGTTAGTCTTCCGATAGTTTCTGGAGTTACTAATTCCAAAGGCGATTCGCCCGGACGGTAAACAAGATTTTCAATGGCAATTCGGTAATTGTCGCGAGCTGTATTCATGAAACGCTCCAGCTTGGCAGCACTTCCGGGCTCAATCGCTTCGAAAGTGGCCTTTATTTTGGCGAGTTCGTCGTCGATAACCACACTATCATCTGCGCCAAAGAAAACACGGTACGCAGGAGCGAGCTTTATCAAGGTGTAGTAATCGGCCGCGCTTTTACCAAAATCTGCGAAAAATCGTTCGAAAACGTCGGGCATCCAATACCAACTTGGACCCATATCGAATGTAAAGCCATTCCTTTTTAATTGGCGTGCGCGTCCACCAATCGAATTATTTTTTTCATAAACGTGAACTTGGTGTCCGGCTTTAGCCAAATAACAAGCAACAGAAAGCGACGAAAATCCAGAACCAATTACAGAAACTTTTAGAGACATAAAAACTATAGTGTGCGAATAAAGGTATTAATAGATTCGTATACAGTAACTCTGCTGTCTAAAAGTTTATCTGAAACTAATTGCGCTTGTTTTCCAAGCAAAACAATTTTGGTACTGTCGTCGTTAAGTAAATTTTCTTTCAGATCTTTTACATACGTATTCATTTCTTCGGCAATCGGCTCAACAGTACAATACGTCACGTAGGTAATATTGCTGAAAGCTTTTTTCATGTCGGATAGGCAATCAAGTGGTACCGACTCACCTAAATACACCGTTTGAAAACCGGCATTTATAATTTCGTAGTTTACAAATAAAATTCCCAGTTCGTGAATTTCATTCATCGGAAGGTAAAGTACGTAGGTGCGATCCGTGTACTGCGGACTCTTTAACTGTGCTTTCTCCGTGTTAACCAAAACCTTCTGTTTGATTTGGTGGCTAATGAAATGTTCGTGTACGATATTAATGGTATCTGTTTGCCACAATAAGCCTATTTCGTTAAGAAGCGGTACAAAGATTTCGTGGAAGATTTCGCGGAAAGGCTTTTCCGATAGCAATTTATTATACGTTTGAACGAAAAGCGTCTGGTCGAAATTCATCATTGCGAGTTTGAAATCGCTTATTGCATGTACTTTTACACTTTTGCTCGAGATTATTTCGTTAACTAACTCCGGAATTCGTTCTTCGGGATATTTTGATATCTTCGAAATTTTGTAACCGTGATTGTGCAACAAAGTAATGTTGAGTAGCTTTTGCAAGCTCGCCAAATCGTAATAACGAATGTTGGTGTCGGTTCGTTTTGGCTCGAGGACATTGTAGCGCTTCTCCCAAATGCGAATCGTGTGGGCCTTAATGCCGCTCAAATTCTCGAGATCTTTAATCGTCAGGATGTTCTTAACGTAAGCCATAGTCTTATTTTGTTTAACAAATATAGGTAAATACTTAAACAAAATAATTTATTGGCTAAGTTTTAGGATTTTTTAAACATCTGATTTAATGAATAAAAGCGTTCTTAGTTATTTTTAAACGTCTGTTTTTCAATTAATTGAACGTAATTTTGTGGATTGTATTTTAGTGTGAGAATAGCTTTTGTTCCAATCTGCTTTTTGTTTAAGTAGATTGAATTTTGTTTAATCAACTTTTGCCTGGAGTTTAGATTTGTCTTTAAATAAAAGCAAGAGAAAATAAAAAAAGTCTGTTAAAAACAGACTTTACATGTGACCAAGGTGGGATTTGAACCCACACGCCCTTACGAGCACCACCCCCTCAAGATGGCGAGTCTACCGTTTCT
>JAIXTU010000061.1 GCA_027483785.1 Flavobacterium sp. | reverse complement strand
GTGCTCGAAGCCATTCAAAAACACGCTAAAAAACCGCTCGACGTGCATTTAATGATCGTCGATCCCGATCGATATACCGAAACTTTTGCCAAATTGGGTGCCAATACGCTAACCGTACATTACGAGGCCTGCACGCACTTACACCGCAGCTTGCAACACATAAAAAGTAACGGCATGCGCGCCGGAGTTGCTTTAAATCCGCATACACCAGTGCACTTGCTTTCCGACATCATTCGCGAAATCGATTTGGTGTGTTTAATGAGCGTAAATCCGGGTTTTGGCGGACAACAATTTATTGAACACACCTACGAAAAAGTACGTGCCCTTAAAAAACTAATTGTTGAAACCGGTGCAAAAACACAAATCGAAATCGATGGTGGTTTAAACAGCGGAAACGCCGCAGCTTTAGTGCAAGCCGGTGCTGATGTGCTGGTAGCTGGCAATTTTGTGTTTAAAGCCGAAAATCCCTTACAAGTTATCGCCGATTTAAAAGCAGTTAAATAAAAACGTTAATCGAGTTTTTCGGTTAGTTTTTTGAATACTTTTCGCGCTTCTTTACCTTCGTACAAGATGCTGTAAACCGCATCGATTATTGGGGTTTTGGCGCCGTAGTCTTCATTGAGTTTGTAGGCACTTTTAACGGCGTAGTAACCTTCGGCAACCATACTCATTTCCATCATGGCGCTTTTAACGGTGTAGCCTTTGCCAATCATGTTTCCGAACATACGATTTCGCGAAAAAACCGAATAACCGGTTACCAACAAATCGCCGAGATACGCACTGTTGTTGATGTTTCGTTTCATTTTGTGCACTTTGCGAATAAATTTCTTCATTTCGCGAATGGCGTTACTCATTAAAACCGATTGAAAATTGTCGCCGTAACCCAAACCGTGGGCAATACCTGCTGCAATGGCGTAAATGTTTTTGAGCATGGCGGCATATTCGGTGCCAATAATATCGTCGCTGATTTTTGTTTTGATGTAATTTCCGGAAAGCGCGTGTGCAACGACCTTTGCTTTTTTGGCATCGGCGCAGGCAATAGTTAGGTACGATAGACGCTCGAGAGCAACCTCTTCAGCGTGACAAGGTCCAGTGATTACGCCAATATTTTCGTACGGAATTTGATAAACTTCGTGAAAATGCTCGCCAACAATTAAACTGGTTTCGGGCACGATACCTTTAATGGCTGAGAAAACAATTTTGTCTTGGAGCGAAACTTCGAGTTTAGAAAGTTCGTTATTCAGAAAAGCGGATGGAATAGCGAAAATGATGATTTCGGCGTTTGCGACGGCGTAATTGATATCGGTTGTGAGATCGAGTTTTTCGATTTGAAATGTTACTGAACTCAAGTAATTCGGGTTGTGATGCTGCGTTTGCAGGTGTTCGATGGCTGCTTCGTTTCGCATATACCAAATAATGCGCGATTCGTTTACGCAAAGCATTTTGGCAATGGCTGTGGCCCAGCTTCCGCCGCCGATAACTGCAAATTTAGTCATTTACTAAGCTTTTGTATTTAGCGTGGCAAATGTAAGCAGCTGATTTTGATATTTGAAAGCAAATTGCAGCGAATTCGATTTCGTAACGATTTACAAGTGTATTTGCTTGGCACACAATTTGGGTTTAGTTGGCTGCGCGAAGGATAGAGCGGATTACCCCGCAGCGACAAAAGGCGCGCACAAGCGCTTTTTGTTGCGAGGCGTATGAGCGAAAGCCTGACGGCGCAGAAAAACCCCGTACTATCGTTCGAATTACAGCGAAATTTCGGGTTTTACTGTGCCGGCGCGCCCAAAAAACAACTAAAAATTCGTGTACAATCGTTATCTTTACCTCACTTAACTTTCTACCATGCGTGCAATTTTTCTAGGATTGTGGTTTCTTATAAATGTGTATTCAGGTTTTTCGCAGCTTCAAAAAGAAGTTGAACCGCCTTTTCATATAAAAACGGCTGCATTTTTTCAGGACGGAAAAATGGTGTTGCCGATGTTTCAACTAAACGACAATTTTCATTTTGAGTTTGATGATTTGCATGGCGACGAAGCTGATTATTACTTTGAAATTGTGCATTGCGATTACGATTGGAAAAAGTCGGAACTCGCTAAAGCAGAGTATCTTAATGGCGTAGATGGGCAACGTATTCAGGATTATTTGACTTCGTTTAACACCGTGCAATTGTACTGTCATTACCGCATGCCATTTCCGAACCGTTTTATGAGTTTTCGAGTGAGTGGCAACTACATTATTCAGATTTTGAACTCGGATCGTGAAGTGGTTTTTTCGCGCAAGTTTGTGATTTATGAAGATCGTGTTTCCGTTCCGATGGTCATTAAACGACCGCGCACATTAAAAGATATCGAGTACAAACAAAACGTAGAATTTTCGATTAAATCGCAAGATATTTTGTTTCAAGCGCCCTTACAAAACGTAAAAGTTTGGTTGCTGAAAAACGGCGATTTCAAAACGGGAATTACCAACATTAAGCCGCAATATACCATTGGCAATGATTTGATTTACCGTTACGACAAGGAAACGCAATTTTGGGGCGGAAACGAATATCGTTTTTTTGAAAATAAAGATATCCGAGCGGCAAATAATTTTGTGGCGAAAATTGAAAGTAAGGAAACGTATATTGCGTATTTGTATCCCGATAATGCTCGTGCCAACCAACCCTACACTTTTGCCCCTGATGTGAATGGGATATTTCAAGTACAGAATTTAAACTCGCAAAACAACGCCGTTGAAGCCGACTACGCTTGGGTGTATTTTAGATTGGTTGCGCCAACGTATATGGGCAACGACGGTGTGTATATTAACGGAATGTTTAACAACTGGTCGTTAGCACCCGAATTTAAAATGGACTACAATACCGAAGGCGGCTATTTTGAAAAAGCATTGATTTTGAAACAAGGATTTACGAACTACCAATATGTAATTGCCTCGGAAAACGGGAAAATTGATTATGAAAATGCACCTGATGGCAACTTTTATCAAACGGAAAATAACTATTTTGCTTTGGTGTATTACCGAGAAAACGGTCAGCGATACGATCGTATTATTGGAAAAGGGAGTGCTAGTTCGATTGATATCAGCAACTAACAAAGATTTAAACTTGCTTCGTTCGAAAATTTGCTAACTTTGAAGTGTGAAACTGGTTGAGCGCTATGGTTACTCAAATAACACAAGGGATAAAAATTTCGGTTAGAACTTCTTTTGAAGGTACTTACTACAAAAACGGTAGGTTGCACTACGCTTTTTGTTATGAAATTTCGATTGAAAATCACAGTAAAGACAGCGTACAATTGATGTCGAGACACTGGGACATTTTCGATGCGCTTCAAAACATGGAAACAGTTGATGGCGAAGGTGTGATAGGGAAAAAACCTGTTTTAAAACCCGGCGAGTGTTACAGCTATACTTCAGGCTGTTTATTGGCTTCGCCTTTTGGAGCTATGCGCGGGTATTTCAACATGATTAATTTTACAACGACCCGCAATTTCCGAGTAATTGTGCCAAGCTTTAAATTAAGCGCCGATTTCGCCTTGAACTAATTTCAGCGATTTTTATTCGTATTTCACACTTGATTTTGAAAATAAGCACTTACGTCGAATACTTGG
>JAIXTU010000146.1 GCA_027483785.1 Flavobacterium sp. | reverse complement strand
TTTTTGCGTGAGGGATTGCAGCGGCACCCCGCAGGCCCGATGAAAAGAGGGGCGAGGAGTATAGCGGAAAGCCCGACGGCGCCGCACTCATACCTGGGGACAAAGAACGTTGCGCCGGCACGCCCAAATAACAAATAAAAAATAAAAAAATATGGCAGTTTTAATTTATGCCGAGTCATCGGACGGAAAATTTAAGAAAGTAGCTTTTGAATTGGCGTCGTACGCATCGGAAGTAGCTGCAGCAACAGGTACATCGGTTACGGCTGTTACTGTTAATGCTAGCGATGTTTCTGAATTATACAACTATGGCGTGCACAAAGTGTTGCAAGTGAGCGATGCGCGTTTGAACGATTTTAACGCAAAAGCGTATGCTGATGTGGTGGTTCAAGCAGCCAAACAAGAAACGGCTTCGGTAGTTGTATTGTCTTCTACTACAGATAGTTTGTATTTAGCGCCACTAGTTACGGTTCATTTAGAAGGCGGATTTGCGTCGAATGTAGTGGCATTGCCCGCGAGCTATGCACCGTTTCAGGTAAAGCGCACGGCATTTTCGAACAAAGCGTTTTCGATTACTGAAATTTCTCAGGACGTGAAAGTATTGTCGATTGCTAAAAATTCGTTTGGATTGAAAGCCAATAGCGTTAGCGGCAGTGCTGAAGCGTTTGCACCGACTTTACACGACGGTGATTTTTCAGTGAAAATTGAGTCGATTGAAACAGGAAGCGGAAAAGTTTCTATTGCCGATGCTGATATTGTAGTTTCGGGCGGTCGTGGTTTAAAAGGACCAGAAAATTGGGGAATGTTGGAGGATTTGGCAACAACTTTAGGAGCAGCTACAGCATGTTCGAAGCCGGTTTCGGATTTGGGCTGGCGTCCGCATAGCGAGCACGTGGGTCAGACGGGAAAACCAGTTGCAACGAATTTGTACATCGCAATAGGTATTTCGGGAGCTATTCAGCACATTGCGGGAATTAACTCATCGAAAGTAAAAGTAGTTATTAACAGCGATCCGGAAGCACCATTCTTTAAAGTGGCTGATTACGGTGTTGTTGGTGATGCTTTTGAAATCTTACCAAAATTGAATGAAAAATTAAAAGCGTTTAAGGCGAATAATTAATTCATATAATATGATTAATCGGACTCGGAGTTACGACTTTTGGGTCCGATTTCTTTTTTGTACCTATTGCATTTTAATATTTCGCTTAAGTTTCTACTTTTGCAGCTATGAGTCTTGTAAAGTTAACCATCAAAGGAATTTCGTACAGTCAGACCCAAAACGGCGCTTATGCGTTGATTTTGAATGAGGTTGACGGAGACCGAAAGCTTCCGATAGTTATTGGAGCGTTTGAGGCGCAGTCGATTGCGATTGCTTTAGAGAAGGAAATCAAGCCACCACGTCCGTTAACACATGATTTGTTTAAGAATTTTGCTGATCGTTTTGATATCGTGGTTAAGCAAGTGATTATTCACAAATTGGTTGACGGTGTATTTTACAGTTCGATAATTTGTGAGCGTGATAAGATTGAGGAAATCATTGATGCGCGCACTTCTGACGCGATTGCATTGGCGCTGCGATTTAGTGCGCCGATATTTACTTATAAAAACATACTCGACAAGGCGGGAATTTATCTGAAAGGTAATCCGCTCGATCCGGAGCCTGCTGAACCTGAGCAGCCGCTATCTACAACCGATTCGTTTGGTTTGAGTTCGAATCCTAAGTCGGGCGATGCTACCTACACACAAAAAAGTTTGAGCGAATTGCACGATATGCTCGAAAACGCCGTTCAAAATGAAGATTACGAGCGTGCAGCAAAGATTCGAGATGAGATTTCGCGCCGCGAGTCGTAGCTTTAACCAAAACCAGATATTATGAAATTTAGTCGTTTAATTTTGCCCTTTGTGGCAGCATTTTCTGTTATGAGTTGTTCTGAATCGAATGATAACTCCAACGGATCAAATACGCAGTTGGTCAATGAAGTAAAAACATTAATGGCGTCGGGAAACTGGCGGGTTAGTAATTATTTCGATGATGTGAACGAGACATCAAATTATCAGAATTTCGTGTTTACTTTTAATACTGCAGCTAATTCTGTTAGTGTTATAGGTGGGGGAGTTAATGCAACGGGAACTTTTTCGGTAGCCAGTTCAGACAGCAATGATGATTCAATTTCATTAGATGCCGATTTTAATTTGGGTTTTACGGCTCCTGCGCCAGCGTCGTTGGTTGAACTTACCGATGATTGGGATGTAGTGTCTTATACAACTACGGAAATTAATCTGATTGATGTGAGCGGTGGAAACGGAGGAACAGATTTACTAACTTTTACGAAAGTAGAGTAAGTTTATGCGTCGATTTTCGCAGAAGTTCTTTGCAATTAGTACGGTATTTTTGTTATTCTCTTGTTCCATCGATGATTTTGAAACGAAATCGGACGAAGAATATTTGCAGCAGTACACTGAGCAGATAAGTCAGTCTTCCTATCGAATTGTCGATTTTAGCGAAAATGAAATTGATTTGACTGATGCTTATTCCGATTTCGTCTTTAGTTTTGATTCTATAGAAGACAAGATGACAGTTACTGCTTTATCCTATTCCAATGAAGCTCCCTGGTTGTTTTATTTGAATGACGATTCTGGCTTCGTGTTTCAGATGAATTTTAGTAACGATGAGCTTTTGGAGCGGTTGAATGGTGATTGGAGCATTGATATTTTTTTAGAAGAGCAATTCACCCTTTATAGGAAAGACGTTTCGTCGGGAGTTGTTCGCTACCTTACCTTTCAAAAGATTTAAAACGGTTTTTAATAAAAAATAGCCGTTTCTCGGGGAACTAAGAAACGGCTTTTCCATTTGTTTTTTAGGGATTAGGCGCAGGTCAGGGGTATTTCTATCTAATCTTTTTAAAGAATAATTTTTAAATGATTTTGAAGCCGATACACATGCCCAACCCGCATCATCTAACACGGGCGTAAAAATAGAATTTTTACATTGTTAAAAATAAAATAACCTTAAACAAAGGTAATGATTAATCTTCTGAATTACAATTGATTTACGACTAAAATCTTAACGTGAAGTAGACAGTATTAAAGATTACGACTACGGTTCATGCATATTCATTGGAGCAGTAAAATAACGTGAGTTCGACATAAAAACCTTTGTTAGATCGCTTGTAATGATAGCTTTAGATTGGCTATTACTAATTTCGATGCATTATTGTTTATAGCTAATCATTTAAACAGTCGCTTACTGCGTTGTATTTTTTTGAGATACCTCGGTATCCCAAAGAAAATACG
>JAIXTU010000110.1 GCA_027483785.1 Flavobacterium sp. | reverse complement strand
TAGTAGTAGTAGCAGTTGTAGCATTAATAGGTTTAGTTTCTTACAGCGGAAAGGAAAATGTTAGCGAGCCAAAAAATAACGGTCAGATTTTAGCGGACTTGAATGGCGAGCCAGGTGGTTCTTCTAGAATAACAAACAAGAAAGTTGACTAATCAAAATATTTCTTACTTTAAGCCACCTTTTAAGGTGGCTTTTTTTATGAAAAAAACTGTCGTTTACATTGCGGTCATTATATTAATCTTATTCGGTTGCAAAAAGAATACCGAAAAAGTGAACAGAGCCGATATTAAAGAAATTGGAGTCCTTTTAGATTCTGCAAATACCGAATCACTTGACAACGAAATTAGATCTAGACATGCCCTCGCGGTTGTTTCAAAAGTAAAAAGTTGGCCAAATGATTCTTTAAAATCTGCACTATTGTTTAAAGCCGCAAATAGGTTTTATAACATAAAAGATTTTAAGAATTATTTTAATGTATCGAAAGATATACTCAAAATTAATATCCAAAGAAATGATTCCGCAGGTATTTGTAAAGCCTCGTATTATCTTGCAGATTATTATACTGAAACAAATAAAGCTGATAGTGCATTTTACTACACTAACTTCGGCTCAAAAATAGCTTCAAGAGCAAACTTAAAAGATTATTTATCACAGGGATTGATTAATAAGGCACTAATATTTATTAGCCAAAGTGACTTTACATCTGGAGAACGAGAACTCTACAAAGTCTTAAAATTCCTTAAAAAAAATCCTAACGAAAATATGTTAGTACAAACATATGAACTTCTTAGCTTGGTATCTATTTCTTTGGAGCAATATGATATAGCTGAAAGATATTGTCAATATCTTATAAAGATAAGTAAAACCACAAAAGATCCAACTTTTGAACTTTTATCTTCAAGCACTTTCAACAATATAGGACTAATTAAGCTTAAGGAAAAAAACTACAACGATGCTTTAATTGCCTTTAAACAGGCACTACAAAACCCTTCCCTTAAAAGCTCTAGATTTGACATTTACTTGACTGTTTTTGACAATATAGAATTCGCAAAATTCAAACTAAAAACAAGGTCATATTACGACAAAACAGCCCAGTACTTAATTGAAGCAAAAGATAGTATTATGGATAACGACGGAGCAATTACAACTTTATTACGGCTATCTGAGTTTCAAGAACAATCGAGCGATTCGCTTTCTGCAAAAAAAAGTGCAAAATTAGCATATTTAAAATCTAGGGAAATTTATAATAAAAAGGAAGAAACCTTCGCCCTCAAACAACTCATCAAAGTCGATCGATCCAACGCATCAAAATATGCAGAAGAATATATTAGAATTAGCGACTCCCTTCAGGTTGCGGAGCGCCGAATTCGAAACAAACTTGCCCGTATCGAATACGAAACCGACGAACTGATCGTAGAAAAAAACAGCCTAATCGAACAACGAAAATCCATTATTTACATTACTCTGGCACTCTTAACCATTGGAGCTTTCGTGTTCATCATTCGGATACAAATGGCTAAAAACCGAGAACTTATTCTCATTCAACAACAACAAAAAGCCAACGAAGAAATCTACGAACTCATGCTCTCCCAACAAAGCAAAATGGAAGCCGTTCGACAAACTGAAAAACGAAACATCGCCCGGGAACTCCACGACGGCGTACTCGGAAAACTCTTCGGAACCCGACTCAATCTCGGACTACTCAACGAAAAAAATACCGAAAAAGCTGCCGAAGAACGCGTGCAATTCATCGAAGAACTCAAAAAAATCGAACAAGAAATTCGCGAAATCTCTCACGACCTAAGCCAAGAAAAAGCGGCTCTGGTCAATAACTTTGTACTGGTACTCCGCGATTACTTCGAAAAACAACAACAAATTACCTCCACAAATATTATACTCGACATTGCCGACGATATACAGTGGCAGGAAATCGATAACGTAACAAAAATTAATCTATATCGAATCATGCAAGAATGCCTGCAAAATATCAATAAACACGCACAAGCATCTGAAGCACAATTCATTATCACACAACCCGATACCGATTTAAATCTGCAAGTCGTCGATAACGGAATCGGATTCAATGCAACCAAAGAGAAAAAAGGAATTGGACTTAAAAACATCGACCTTCGCGTAAAACAAAGTAAAGCCTCAATGGAAATTTATTCAGAAAAAAACAAAGGAACTACCTTTTTATTCAAATTTCCCTTAACTTCATACTCCTAAAACAAACCTACAAATGAAAAAACATATTCGTCTTTTTATGGTTGACGATCACCCTTTTATACTCAGTGCGTATAAAAATACTGTCGATCGTTTTCGACCCGACGAATATTCCGTGGCCCACACCGAAGCCGCCGACGCCCGAGAAGCCTACCTCGCCATCAAAAACAACAGCAATTTCGACGTTGCTTTTCTCGATATCAGCATACCACCCAGCCCCGAACATCACGTATATTCCGGACTCGACCTCGCCAATATCCTCAAAGAAAAAATGCCTGCCTGCAAAGTCGTACTGCTAACCATGCACACCGAAAAAGTGCGCTTTCAAGAAGTAATCGATCAGGTAAATCCAGCCGGTCTGATCATTAAAAACGATCTCACCTTCGAAGAACTACTAAACGCTTTCGAACAAATTCTGCAAAACAATAACTACTACAGCGAGAGCGTCATGAAAATTATTCAAGATAACGATACTACGAACCCGTAAATCCGCGCGCAGTCAACTCTACCGTAGTTCCTGCACGTGTCAATAACTGCTTTCCTGAACCCGCAGGCGTTGTATGACCAATTACCGTTAAATTCGGATTGCCCTTTATCTTATCAAAATCACTCAACGAAATCGTAAACAACAACTCGTAATCTTCACCTCCGTTTAAAGCTACAGTGGTCGAATCGATGTTAAATTCCTCGCAACACGAAATCAACTGCGGATCTAAAGGCAATTTCTCTTCATAAATTCGACAACCTAAATCCGAAGCTTTACACAAATGCAGGACTTCCGAGACTAAACCGTCTGAAACATCGATCATCGCCGTAGGCTTTACGTCTAATTGATCCAACAAAGTTTTAATATCAGTGCGCGCCTCCGGTTTTAATTGGCGCTCAATTAAATACGTATACGGTGTTAGATCGGGTTGGTTATTCGGATTTGCTAAAAAAACTTGCTTTTCGCGCTCCAAAACTTGTAATCCCATATATGCCGCACCAATATCACCCGTAACCACCAATAAATCAGAATCTTTTGCTGTACTTCGCAAAACTACTTCCGACTCTTTTGCTTGGCCAACTGCCGTAATCGAAATAATCAAACCCGTTACTGAACTCGACGTGTCTCCGCCCACCAAATCAACGCCAAAACGCGCGCAAGCCAGCTGAACTCCGCTATAAAACTCATCAATGGCCTCTAAAGTAAAGCGGTTGCTTACCGCTATCGAAATCAAAATTTGTTCGGGCTTTACATTCATCGCGCATAAATCCGATATACCTACCACAACTGTTTTATATCCCAAGTGTTTTAACGGCATAAAACTGAGGTCAAAATGTACGCCTTCAATCAACAACTCTTTCGTTATCAGCGTGTTTTCATTCAAAGTGCGCAACACCGCAGCATCGTCGCCAATGCCCATCTTTGAAGTGTCGTTTTTTATCGGAAAAGCTTCCGAAATACGTGCTATTAAGCCAAATTCGCCCTGTTGTGCCAAAGATGTTCGCGGCTGATTTTTATCTTCTAACATGCGCCAAAATTTTCGGCAAAGGTACACAAACGAAAACCGTTATTTGCTTTCCAAAAGCTCCGATTCCAATTATTTGGGCACATCCTGCCGCCAAAATTTTGTGGAAATACAACTGCGGCAGGTCGGGTTTTTCGCTGCAAGGCGCACCGTTCCAAAACCGTTTCGCCAAGCAGCGGTGCGGCTTCCGCTGGTCGCCGCACCGCCGCTGGCTACACAGGTTTTGGCTCGGCACGGCTTTTCGCTGCAACCCCTTGTGCAAAATCGTGCACAAAAAAAGTGGCTGTTTTCAAATCTGCATCCTCCGACAAAAATCGTATTCCAGGTACGCTCGTTAGTACCGATTTTTCGCGTTAAGGATGGAAGCAGAAAGCTTTTTTTGTGGTGTCGCTTAAGCCACAAAAAAACTTGACGCGTACAGCCTGACGGCGGCCGTGCGGATTTAGCGTTTGCGAAGCGTTGCGATTTTAGCCGCCGGAACGCCCAAAAAAAAAAATAACGTTACTGAAAACCAAAAAAGAATTCTAAATTTAGACCAACTAGTATCATGAAGCACAACTTTAAGTAGTTGGGCACGTAACAACTCGACGCAAAGTTCGTCCAATTCTAAAAATCACAAAACATGACATTAACCATCAAAAACCTCACAAAAACATATCCCAACGGGGTGAAAGCGCTCGACCATCTTGATCTTACCATAGGAACGGGCATGTTTGGCTTACTCGGCCCAAATGGTGCCGGAAAATCATCGCTCATGCGTACTATTGCTACGCTACAACACCCAGATGAAGGCGAAATCACGTTTGGCGACATCAACGTACTGCAAAATAAAACTGGCCTCCGACGCGTTCTAGGTTATTTGCCTCAAGAATTTGGCGTGTATCCAAACATTTCTGCAAAAAATTTACTCGACTATTTTGCACGTCTCAAAGGCGTTTCCAATGCCTCGGAACGAGATGCGCTGGTAACCGAAGTGCTTCGCGTAACCAACCTGTACGAAGTGCGCAACAAAAGCGTCAGCGGCTATTCGGGCGGTATGAAACAACGTTTCGGAATTGCCCAATTGCTCCTTAATAAGCCACGCTTGATT
>JAIXTU010000389.1 GCA_027483785.1 Flavobacterium sp. | reverse complement strand
ATTGTAGATTTCTCCGTTAAAGACAAGAGTGTACCGACCGCATTCACTACTAAAAGGCTGGTTTGCATCGCTCGACAAATCGATGATACTTAAACGATTATGACCTAAAAATCCGTTTTGAGCTACTTGCTTAATTGCTGAAAAATCGGGCCCACGGTGCTGTTGCACACTTAACATCCGCCTTAGAATTTGCGAATGAGCTGCTGCACCAAATATACCTGCGATTCCGCACATTTATTATGATTTAAGTAATTTCTCCGCCACTTCCCAATCCGACATGGTGTCTAAATTAACGTGCGGAAGTGAGTCGGTTGGGAACAATTCCAAATGACTGCCGTAAAAAGTACCCGCTTGTAAAGTTGCGGTTTTCGTCAGATAAATAGCTCCGTCGCGGTGATATGCGGGTCGTAATGATTGGCGCTGCGTTGGAAATTCGGAAATTCCAGTAGCTATTTTTGCTCCATTTTCGGTTGGGACCAAAACCCAATCCGGGTGAAATTCATGGGGTACACTTCGAACTGATATCAAAGTATCGCATTTCGTTGCTATAAATTGTTGAACAGCATCGGTTATTAGTGACGTTGTTCGCAAGGGAGCCGTAGGTTGGAGTAAACAAACGGCATCAAAAAAACGGTTTTGCTTCGAATACGCATCCAAAACATGTTGTACTACATGTATTGAACTAGCACGATCTGTAGCTAATTCGATAGGTCGTAAAAATGGAACCGCTGCACCAAGCGACAACGAAACATGTGCTATCTCTTCATCTTCCGTACTAACCATGACTTCCGAAAAGCAATTGGCATGAAGAGCTGCTTCAATAGTATAACTAATTAACGGCTTTCCGTAAAGTACTTTTATGTTCTTTCTTGGAATTCCCTTCGAACCGCCGCGTGCCGGTATTAATGCCAAGATTTCCATTAGTAGGTAATCGTTTTATGAAATTGTAAATCAACGGATCGCAACAAATCGGCAATTTGTGTACCTGCATTTCCGGAACCATACAAATGTGAAGAAATACGTGTACCTTTTGCCATTTGATTTTGAATTGCGGAAACAATTTCAGTTTCGTCGTACGAAATGTCAATCACATTTTCGGCTCGATCACGCCTATTTTGACGTGTTCCGATATTTACAACGGGAACGCCTAAAAAGGCAGCTTCTCGAATACCAACACTTGAATTTCCTACCAAAACTTTTGCGTTTGAAAGTAATCGCAAAAAGTCGGTTCCGTCCATGTCCTTAAAAAAGTGCACTTGTTCGAGTGCATGATGTTCTCGAAAAGCACGAATCCCGGTCGACGTACCATCGGCGCCAGCATCAATATTCGGCCAAAACCAAAGAGTTGGTTTATTGATTTTCTGAATTGCCAACAGCGTTTGTTCTACGTGTCGGCGCGACTCTTTATATTCGGTTGTCACGGGATGTTGCATAACCACCAAATAGCCGTTTGATAAATCGGGTTTGGCTCCTACACCACCGTATTTCTGATACGGATCAAAATCGAGTTCTGGATTTGCTAAAACTTCTACAGCTAAATCAATCGACGGGCAACCGGTGTTAAAAACAAAGTCCGGATTTTCGCCCAACTTGATCACACGTTCCTTCGCACCTTCCGAGGCAACAAAATGATAATCAGCTAATTTAGTGATTGCATGGCGAACTTTCTCGTCGATATTGCCCGTTACTTCGCCTCCCTGAATATGCGCCAAAGGAATATTCATATAGGAAGCGGAAATAGCTGTAGCGATTGTTTCGAAACGATCGGCGATCGAGACAACGATATCGGGTTTCAGATTATCGAAAACCGTACTTAATTCTAAAATTCCAATTCCTGTAGTTTTTGCTGCTGCGGTAAGATTTTCGCCTTCCAACACATTGAAAACACGAGCTGTAACCTGAAAACCGTCGGCTTCGATACGTTCAACGGCATTTCCGTAACGATCGAGTAAAGCCGATGCAGCTACGATAAGCTGCAGCTCGACATTGGGTTCATTTTTAAGAGCCGTAAGTACGGTTTTTACGCGACTGTAGGATGGCCGTGCGGTGATAACAACAGCTATTTTACGTTTCATGCAATATCATTCTCAGTTAAAAAATCCCATTGTTTTAATGGGCGAAGCAGTTTTTTGCCAATAACTTGTTTATAATCGGAAGCGGGAACACCGCAATTTGCTGGCTTTTTACTTTCTAAATCAGATTCTTGTATCACAGCTCCCTGTTCTAAATCGCGATTTACCGCCAAGCTTTTACCAAAGAGTGTTTTTAAACTCTTGAAATCAGCCGTATTGTTCTTGACTACCGGATTTTGCAAAGCTTCGTACACATCGTTGGCTCCAGCAATTAATTGATTGACTTCTGGAAAAGTGAGCGAGGCTTTGGCGTCTGGACCAAAAAGTTCTTTGTCGAAAACCACATGAAATTCGAGTATTTCGGCACCGAGAGCAACGGCAGCGATTCCAGTACTCGATTTTGCAGAATGATCGGAAAAGCCGATCGGAATTTGGTATCGCAACTTCATTTCGGCAAGCACATTGAAGCCGTATTCGGTCGGTTTCGTCGGATAAGCCGTTGTACATTGCAGCAAGGCCAGCGGCGTATTTCGACTTTTAAACAACGAAACTGCGGTATCGAGCTCGGTAAAATCGCTCATCCCGGACGATAAAATTACAGGCGTTCCGGTTTTCGCAATCGCTTCAAGCATCAATAAATTGTTCAATTCGCCGGAACCAATTTTATAGGCTGTGAGTCCGAGTTTTTCGAGCATTTTTACGGCGGCGACACTAAAAGGCGACACGATAAAATCGAGTCCAACGGCATCGACATGTGTTT
>JAIXTU010000284.1 GCA_027483785.1 Flavobacterium sp. | reverse complement strand
TCGGTGCCGACGGGAAAAGCTATACCAATTACGAACAAATTATCGATAAATTAACCCACGCCTCTTGGGATCGCGTTTTTGTGATTTACGATGCTATTCAAATGGGAATTCCACTGTCGCGCATTCACGAAATCACGAAAATAGACATGTGGTTCCTGCGTCAGTACGAAGAGTTGTACCAACTGGAAAAAACGATTTCGACTTATCAAATCGATACGCTTCCCAAAAACCTACTTCTCGAAGCCAAACAAAGAGGTTTCGCCGACCGACAAATTGCGCACATGCTGGGCTGTTTGGAAAGTCAGATTTACAAACTTCGCGAACAATTAGGTGTCAAGCGCGTTTATAAGTTAGTTGACACTTGCGCAGCTGAATTCAAAGCACAAACGCCATACTACTACTCTACTTTCGAAGCCGATGTTGAACTCGCAAGCGGCGAACGCTTTGTAGCCAACGAAAGTATCGTAACCGATCGCAAAAAAGTAGTGGTTTTAGGTAGCGGTCCAAACCGAATCGGACAAGGTATCGAATTCGATTATTCGTGCGTTCATGGTGTTTTAGCCGCCAAAGAATGCGGTTTTGAAACCATCATGATTAACTGCAATCCCGAAACGGTTTCAACTGACTTCGATACAGCCGACAAACTATACTTCGAACCTGTATTTTGGGAACATATTTACGACATCATTCAGCATGAAAAACCGGAAGGCGTTATCGTGCAACTCGGCGGACAAACCGCGTTAAAACTTGCTGAGAAACTCGCCAAATACAACATCCGAATTCTCGGAACCAGCTTCGACGCGCTAGATTTAGCAGAAGATCGCGGTCGGTTTTCCGAACTGTTATCGCAACTCAATATTCCGTATCCAAAATTCGGAATTGCTGAAACGGCCGACGAAGCCTCCGTTCTTGCCGATTCGCTCGACTTCCCGCTTCTGGTGCGTCCGTCGTACGTACTTGGTGGTCAAGGCATGAAAATCGTTATCAACAAGCAAGAGTTGGAAGAACACGTAATCGATTTGCTAAAAAATATTCCCGGCAATAAACTATTGCTCGATCATTACCTCGATGGTGCCATCGAAGCCGAAGCCGACGCGATTTGCGATGGTGAAAATGTGTATATCATTGGTATCATGGAACATATTGAACCTTGCGGTATTCATTCGGGCGATTCCAATGCCACACTTCCTCCTTTCAATTTGGGCGAATTTGTGATGCAACAAATCAAAGATCACACCCATAAAATTGCGCTTGCATTGAAAACAGTAGGACTAATTAACGTGCAGTTTGCCATTAAAGATGATACGGTTTACATCATCGAAGCTAATCCGCGTGCCTCGCGAACCGTACCGTTTATCGCGAAAGCATACGGCGAACCTTACGTGAATTATGCGACCAAAGTAATGCTTGGCGTTAATAAGGTAACCGATTTTACGTTCAATCCGCAACTGCAAGGCTACGCGATAAAACAACCTGTTTTTTCGTTCTCTAAGTTCCGAAATGTCAATAAAGCACTCGGACCTGAAATGAAATCGACAGGAGAATCCATTTTATTTATCGACGATTTAAAAGACGACCAGTTTTACGAGTTATATGCACGACGAAAAATGTACTTAAGCAAATAATGATCGAAGTATTTAGCGGCTCCGAAATTTTGGCACAGGCGGTCAACTACAATTTGCGCGAGGCGGGTATTGTAACATTCGTTCGCGATGAATACGAGTCTGGCCGACTAGCCGGATTTGGTACTTCTGATGCCGCAGTCTCAATTTTAGTGGATAAAAGAGATGTTATCGAAGCAAAATTAATTGTCGAAAAATTTCTGTCGAATAAACAATAATTTTTTGGGCGCATCGGCAAAACTGCAATTTATTGGAAGTGCATCCTCACGCAGTTTTGCCGTCCCGCTTTCGCTCATACTCCTCGCTTCGCCCCAATTATCATTGTAGCTTGCTGCGGGGTAATCCGCTCAATCGGTTGCGCGGGCATCCGTAACCGAGATATTTTTCTTTAATAATTTCCTTATGATAAGAACTATCATAAATAGTGTGTAATAAATCACGTGATAATACTTATTAAATTGTAAGATTATTTCTATTTCCTAAAATAATCTTAGTAGAAACATTTTGGCTTTTCTACATCTTTATAATCTTCTGTAATATACTAAAATCTGTAAAAGAGTTAAAAAAAATAACTGTTAAAATTATCTAAACTTAAGTTATTCTGCTATTTTTGAAGCTTCTACGACATTACAAACACAAACCAATGAAAAAACAGCTTGCAATTGTCTTTATTTTGTTTTTACAACTCAACATTTTAGTAGCGCAAACTGATAAAGAGCGTGCTGAAATTAAAGCAAAAACACAAGTAAGTACTCTAACACAAGTTTCCAAAAAATACAAAGCTCGATTTGCAGAAAATAAGCGACGTGCGGAGCAAGCAGCCAAAACTCTCGGATGGAAAACTAAATTCACACAAGGGAAAAGTTACTCAGAGTTAGTAGGTATCACAGCTGATAACAAACCCATTTATTATACTACCTATAATTTAGGCGCCGGAATCACCTCTCGGGCAAATCAATTATATTCGGGCGGAAGTGTTGGTGTGGCTATTCACGGGGAAAATATGCTCGCCGGAGTTTGGGATGGTGGGGCTGCGCTAGAATCGCATGAAATTTTTGAAAATCGCATCGCTGTAGACGACAGTTCTTTTGAATTAAGCGATCATGCAACGCACGTAGCGGGCACAATTATTGGAAGCGAACTCGCAGAAAATGGCCAGGTCCGCGGAATGGCTTTTAAAGCAACGGCAAAGTCATATGACTGGAATTACGATATCGAAGAAGTTGCTATTCAAGCAGCCAACGGACTACTCTTGAGTAATCACTCGTACGGGTATAATCCCTTTTTCTTAAATACCTATCAATGGGGGAAATACGATGAAGATGCGCAAGATTTTGATAACATCATGTACTTAGCGCCTTACTATCAATTTGTTTGTGCAGCAGGAAATAGTCGGATTTACAACGTTAATGTCGAAAAAAACGGATTTGATTTGCTTTCTGGTCATGCCGTATGCAAAAACGGTATTACGGTGGCGGCAGTCGAGGATGTA
>JAIXTU010000280.1 GCA_027483785.1 Flavobacterium sp. | reverse complement strand
GTTGTTAGTAGTGCAAGCCATCTTAAAAGAGCAAATGAGATTTTTACGTATCTAAAAGTTAATCATCAAGTTTATGCAGCCGATTTTTCTGTAAAGGAAAGTCCCGATTTATCGAACTACAATTTCAAACCTTCAAGCAGCAAAATGGAATTAATGGATTGTTATGTACACGAATTGCTGGGCACCATGTATTTTCGTTATTTCCTTAAGCAATCATGAAGCGATTTTTTGATCTTGTTATTTCGATAGTAGCACTTATCACTCTTGCTCCAGTATTACTTGTGATTGCTCTTTGGATTGTAATTGATAGCGGACTTCCTTTTTATTTTAAACACAGGAGAATCGGCAAAAATGGTGTGTCTTTCAATATGTATAAGTTTCGAACTATGTACAACAATAGTGAAGATGTGAAAGGAATTACGTTAGGGAAAATTGATCAACGAATTACATTTATTGGTCGACATCTTCGCAAATATAAACTCGACGAGCTTCCTCAATTGATCAATATTTTGAGGAATGAAATGTCGTTGGTGGGTTATCGCCCTCAAGTTCCCTACTATGTAGAAAAATTTAAAGAATTATACATTCCTTTGCTGAAGCATAAGCCTGGTATTGTAAGTACCGCTGCAATTCAGTATCGGAACGAAGAAAATTTGTTAGCAGAACAGCAAAATCCAGAGTTGTACTTCGAACAAGTACTTATTCCTAAAAAGTGTGAGCTAGATAAATTAGATATGGAAAGGCTTACAGTTAAGAAGTATTTATCGCTCCTTATCTATTTCTTTTTTTCATATTTCTTTACACCGAAGGAAAATCAAAAACATTTTTAGTACATTGTCAAAAAAAAGCCACAAAACTATGCAGTCAAAAATTTGGTTATCTTCTCCTCATATGGGTGGAAATGAAATTAGTTATGTTAACCATGCATTTGAAACGAATTGGATCGCCCCATTAGGCCCTCATGTAGTTGGTTTTGAAAAAGATATAAAGGATTTTTTACAGACTGATAGAGAGGTTGCGGCATTGAGCTCGGGTACTGCTGCGATACATCTGGCATTGGTAATGTTAGGGGTAAGCGCCGGCGATGAAGTTATTTGTCAGAGTATGACTTTTTCTGCCTCAGCAAATCCAATTTTATATCAGGGAGCTACTCCTGTATTTGTTGATAGCGAGCCTCAAACCTGGAATATATGTCCAGAAGAAACGCTTAGAGCTATTGAAGAGGGAATAAAACGAAACAAGAAACCAAAGGCAATTATTGCTGTGCATTTGTACGGCGTTCCATTTCAGGTAGATAGGCTTCGTGAAATATCCAATCACTACAATATTCCGATTATTGAAGACAGCGCCGAAGCACTTGGGAGTACTTATAAAGGCTTGCAGTGTGGTACATTTGGCGACTTTGGCGTGCTATCATTCAATGGAAATAAAATCATAACTACTTCTGGAGGAGGTGCATTGGTGTGTCCTTCGGTTGAAGCTAAAGAAAAGGTAGTTTTTTATGCAACTCAATCTAGAGATTCTCAGCCGCATTATCAGCACTCGCATATTGGTTACAACTACCGACTAAGTAACGTTAGTGCTGGAATAGGAAGAGGGCAAATGGAAGTTTTGGCAGATCGGGTTGCTGCCCGTCGTGCAATGCATAAGTTTTACGTAGACCTCTTTAAAGATATTCCGGGTGTAACCGTGTTTTCTGCAGACGAATCCGTTTCAGTGCCAAACTATTGGCTTTCTTCAATTCTAATCGATACTGAAAAAACGGGAGGTAAAACACGAGAAGATCTTCGGTTGTTCCTAGATACCTTACAAATTGAGTCGCGTCCGCTTTGGAAACCCATGCATTTACAGCCTATTTTTGCATCTTATTCGTTTTTTGGTTCGGGTGTTTCAGAAAAATTGTTTGATGATGGTCTTTGTCTACCATCTGGTTCAAACCTTAGTGATGAAGAGAAAGGACGGATTTCAGCTGCGATCACTACATTCTTTTCAAACTAAAATAGATAAGCAAGTTATATGAAAAAGCATTTTTTTGATAGGCTGTTGTCTATACAACGATTACGAGATTTAAGCTATCTCCCACGTTGGATTGTTCTCTTGTTGGATATGCTTATCGTATTAGTGTCGGCAGCTTTTACCTACATTATGCTCATCAAAATGGAGCGTAACTATGTACATCAGGCCTTTCTTCCGGTAATTGTACTGGGATTTTTATTGTTAAATTTGTTTTTCTTTTGGCTCTTCAGAACATACTCGGGGATCATACGGCACTCTTCTTTTATCGATGCCGTAAAGCTATTTATTGCTCTGTTCCTAACTTTAGTTACTCTCGTAGTTTTAAATATTTTTTGCGATGTAGTTTTTGGACAAAAAATCTTTATGAATGCCGGCTTGTTTATAAACTTTATATTCACTTTTTCTGGACTTTTACTTTATCGTATAATAGTAAAACAAACTTTCGAGTTGTACTTGTCGGAAACTAAAGAAGGTGACTTAACCAAGACTGTGATTTTCGGCGCCGATGCTAATGCGCTAAGTGTTGCAGCAGCTTTGCGTTACGAAAAACCACAGCGGTTTCGAGTGGTTGCATTTATCGATAAAGAAGATAGCAATAGCTCTAAGCGTATCATGAACCTGCCTATTATCAGCTTGAATAGAAAAATCACTACAATCATGAGATCATTGGATGTAGAAGGGCTAATTCTTGCTGATAAAGGGCTTACCAAAGATGAAAAAATAGCTATCGTTGATGAATGTTTAGATTATAATTATAAAGTCTTTACAATGCCAGCTATTTCAGATTGGGAAGACAAAAATGAAATCTCCAAAAAAATTAAAAGCCTTCAGATTCAAGATTTACTTGAAAGAAAGCCAATAGTTCTCGATTCGGAAAAAATTGCAAACCAACTTGCAGGAAAATGTGTTTTGATTACAGGAGCAGCAGGGTCTATTGGAAGTGAAATTACGCGACAGGTTCTAAAGTTTGCGCCCAAAAAAGTTATACTTCTCGATCAAGCTGAAACACCTTTGCATAACTTAAGTCTTGAATTGCGAGGAATTGAAGGTTCTGAAGATATATTTTGTGCTATTGCCGATGTTCGAGATCAAAAAGCGATGCTTCGGATTTTTCAAACGCATCAACCCGATGTTGTTTATCATGCCGCGGCTTATAAACATGTACCTCTGATGGAAGGTAATCCATCGCAGGCAGTTATGGTAAATGTGCTGGGAACCAAAAACGTTGCCGATTTATGTGTTGAGTTTAACATTGAATCTATGGTAATGGTTTCCACAGACAAAGCCGTAAATCCGAGTAATGTGATGGGTGCAAGTAAACGCATAGCCGAGATGTATGTTCAGTCGTTGTACAATTCTATCTATCAAAATAGTGATCGCAGAAAAGTACGTTTCATAACTACAAGATTTGGAAACGTTTTAGGAAGTAACGGTTCCGTTGTGCCATTATTTACTAGCCAAATTGAACAAGGTGGTCCGATAACAATTACCCACCCAGATATTATCCGTTACTTCATGACAATTCCAGAAGCTTGCCAACTCGTTTTGGAAGCTGGAGCTATGGGGAACGGTGGTGAGATTTTCATCTTCGATATGGGGAAACCCGTCAAAATTATTGATTTAGCGCGGAAAATGATAAGACTTGCAGGCTATGTGCCAGATGAAGATATAAAGATTAAAATAGTTGGACTTCGTCCGGGAGAAAAGCTTTACGAGGAACTTCTAAATGATGGATCAAAAACGCTGCCTACACATCATGAGAAAATTATGGTAGCTTCAGAAACAACTTCTGATTTTGAGAAATTAGAAAGCCAAATAAGTGCATTGGTTAATCTTTCTATATTCTCCGAAAGAAATGAAATTGTGAAAAAGATGAAGTCAATTGTGCCTGAATTTAAGAGTATGAATTCGGAATACAAGGCGCTTGATTAACTACACAATTTAAAACTTCTTAAATAATTAAGCTTATATTTGTCCCAAGTTTACTGACTATGAAGAGATTTTTTGTTCTAATTTGCGGTCTTTTAATTGCAACATCGTGTGCCCCCAAAAAAAACCTGATTTATATGCAAAATATAGATCAAACTTTATCACAACAACAGAACTCAGATTTCCAGCCAGTTATACAACCTGATGACCTTCTCTTAATAATTATTTCCGGTGATAATCCTGAAACTTCAGCTCCTTTCAACTTAACGACTTACGCAGGTATTGATAATTCTTCCGAATTAGCACAGGGTGGAATTCGATTTCAATCCTATTTAGTCAATGCAGAAGGGGCAATAGATATGCCGATATTAGGGCGAGTTGTTTTAGGAGGCTTAAATAAGTTACAAGCAATCGAAAAAATCAAATCCTTACTAAAGGAATACATTACAAACCCCATTATTAATTTCAGAATCATTAATTATAAAGTTTCTGTTTTGGGCGAAGTGGCCAGTCCGGGAACTTTTCAATTACAGACTGAACGGATTACACTACCAGAAGCTATAAGTCGTGCGGGTGACTTAACTATTTATGGAGATCGTAAAAACGTGCTGGTTATTCGAGAAGAGAATGGTAAGAAAGTGTACAAGTACATAGATTTAACAAACGCAGACTTTATAAACTCACCCTATTACTACTTAGATCAGAATGATGTGGTTTATGTTAATCCGAATAAGACTAAAATTAATTCATCGGTAATCGGGCCTAATGTAACTGTCGGAATTTCCGCTGTGTCCTTGTTAATCACTATAATAGCGCTTCTATCTAGATAAATTTTATGCAAATCAGCAAAGAAAACTTAAATAATCAAGCTCAACAAAAACTGAAAGAGCAAATCTTCAGGTACGTTTTCCATTGGAAATGGTTTGTACTTACCTCAATAATTGGTTTTTTTATTGCTTACGCTATTTTGCGTTATTCAGTCCCAGTCTATAAAGTAGAAGCAACCTTGTTGATAAAAGACGATAAAAAAGGCGGAGTTTTATCAGAAGCATTATCTTTTAGTGACTTAGGACTTGGAATTGCCAAAAGCAATGTGGATAATGAGATTGAAGTCCTGAAATCTAGAACTATAATCGGAAGTGTTATCGAAAAACTATCTTTCAATGTAAGGTATTTTAACGAAGGAAATTTAAAAACCGCTGAAGTTTATGAAAATCCAGCATTTTCAATCACATTTTTAGATAAATCAGCAGCTTTTCAAGAAATTGATACCGTTTTTGCAATCAACGAAGTATCTAACGGAAAATTTGAATTATTTGATTCTGAAGAGGTTAAAAAAGGAAAATATAGCTTTGGACAAATTGTAAATTCAAATTTTGGAAAATTCGTAGTTACGAGAAATTTAGCTAATAGAGAGAGCTCAATTAAGCGAGTTATTGTGAAACTAACTTCGAGAGAAAAATGCATTGATATTTATCAAAGTAAGTTAAAGGTTGAACTGGCAAATGATATGGCAAGTTCGGTTTTGAAGCTTTCTACAACTGAGTCGATAAAGAAAAAAGGAATCGACTTTTTAAATGAAATTATTAAACAATATCAGCTCGATGCTATCGAAGATAAGAACTTGGTGAGCAGAAGAACACAAGCTTTCATAAACGAAAGATTGAAGAATATCTCGAAAGAACTCGATACTGTAGAAACCGATTTTGAGAGTTTTAAGAGTTCAAATAAAATTCTAGACATGACTTCAGAGGCTCTCGTATTCGCGCAAAAAGCTTCTGAATACGAAAAGCAACTCGTCGAAAACGCTACACAAATTAACATCGTTGATTATCTACTTTCGTACGTAAATAAAATCTCTCCTTCGGATGTTATCCCAACAAATTTACTTCTCGATCAGTCTGCATCCGTATTAATACTTACTTATAATGAAAAACAAAACACTTTAAGTAAACTCAAAAACGGAAGTACAGAGAAAAACGTCGCAATCACCAATCGCGAAAAGGAATTAGAGAATTTGAGATTAAGTATTGTAAAGACTTTAAGAAATCTAAAGAGTACACTTCTTATACAACAAAAAAATATCGAAGCTCAAACATCTTTAATCGACAACAGAATTAGTAAGTATCCCAAGCAAGAGAAGGAATCTAGAAGCATATATAGAAAGCAACAAATAAAAGAAACACTCTACCTCTATTTATTGCAGAAAAGAGAAGAGAATGCAATCTCATTGGCGGTTACTGCCTCAAATTCAAAGATTATAGATAATGCATTTGCAAATCCAATTCCAATTTCTCCGCAGCGACAAATGGTGTATTTTATTGGAATTGCAATAGGTCTTATAATTCCATTTTTAGTTCTTTACATCAAAGATTTCTTGTACGATAAAGTCCGAGATAGACGAGATATCGAATCCGCCGTCGCCGCACCATTTATCGGTGATGTACCAAATACAGAAAGTAACCAAGAGATTTTAACTCTAGAAAG
>JAIXTU010000319.1 GCA_027483785.1 Flavobacterium sp. | reverse complement strand
GTAAACAATTTCTTTCAATTTTTAGTTCCTAAGGACAAGAAGTTTTTCCCGCTTTTTGAGCAAGCAACCGCAAACCTGATTCTAATGGCTTCGGCCTTGCATGAAGTGGTTAACCTCCCTCCTTCTGAACGCGTTACTGTTTATCAAAAAATTGAGGAGTTCGAACAAGTAGCAGAAGACATTACACGGCAAGTAAACCTAGAGTTAAGTCGCAATTTTATCACTCCGTTTGATCGTGAAGATATTTATGCTCTGATTACTGCCATAGACAACATCACTGGAAATTTATACGGCGCGGCAAGCAGAATGCGTTTGTACCACGTGGATAAAATCACAAAATCGATTCGGAAATTAACCGAAATCAATTTAGAAGCTTGCCAAAGTATCGATTATGCGGTACAAGAATTACGCGATTTAAAGAAAATCAAACGCATTACTGATGCTTGTTTGAAAATTCAAAAACTAGAAAATAAGTCGGATGCCGTTTACGACAAAGCTGTTGCCGATTTATTTGAGAATGAAAACGACGCGAAGAACATCATTAAATACAAAGAAGTTCTTTCTGTTTTGGAATCGGCTGCTGATAAGTGTAAGAGTGTTGCCAGCGTTCTAGAAGGTATTGCCGTTAAACATTCGTAATTAAAGCGCGATGACATTACTGATTATCATTATTGCCTTAGCGCTCGTTTTTGATTACATCAACGGCTTTCACGATGCGGCAAATTCGATTGCAACTGTTGTAGCAACTAAAGTGCTTTCACCCTTTCAAGCGGTACTTTGGGCTGCGTTCTTCAACTTTTTAGCCTACTGGGTTTTTGGTTTTGGCGTTGCAGATACCGTTGCTAAAACTGCTCACACGATGGAAATCGACTTAGTGGTTATCCTTGCGGGTGTAATTGCTGCGATTATTTGGAACTTGTTTACGTGGTGGCAAGGAATTCCCTCCAGTTCATCGCATACTTTAATTGGTGGTTTCGCGGGATCGGCAATTGCTCATGCAGGTTTCGATGTTGTTAACTGGTATGTTCCTGCTAAAGATGGCGGACTTCCGTCTGGAGTAGCCATAGTTATTGCATTTATCGTTCTAGCGCCTTTTGTTGGTGCTTTAGCCTCGTATTTAATCAGCGTTTGGTTGCTTCATGCCTCGAGAAAATCGATTTGGCCTAAACTGTTTACAGCGGGTATTATCATTCTAACCGTATGGTTCATTTCCACACAACTGCATTATTACGAAAAGATAAAAGAACCGCGATTTGAGTCGGAGTTTTGGAGTGTTGTTTTCGAATCTCACAACATCAAATGGTTTCTTATTGGATTTATAATTCTTACCCTTGCCATTTTTGCCTTGGTTTTTAGTTCGCTGAGCAATTCAAAAGCTGAGGTAATTTTGAAGCGCACGCAACTCATATCTTCCGCGGCATTTAGTTTAGGCCATGGTGGAAACGACTCCCAAAAAGTAATGGGTATTATTGCGGCTGCGGTTGCCGTGTACATCAATACAAGTGGCAGTGTACAAGCGGCTATGCCGGAATGGCTAGATGTAGTTTTACCAAAAGACGATACACCTGGAAAAATGCCTGAATGGATTCCGCTTGCTTGTTATACTGCTATTGCCCTTGGTACACTTAGCGGTGGTTGGAAAATTGTAAAAACCATGGGGTCGAAAATCACGAAAGTAACCGCCTTTGAAGGAGTTGCTGCTGAATCGGCTGGTGCATTAACGCTCTATTTTACAGAGCATTTAAAGATTCCTGTTTCAACAACGCATACGATAACCGGATCGATCATTGGCGTAGGTTTAACGAAACGTATTTCTGCAGTACGCTGGGGTGTAACCGTAAGTTTAGTATGGGCGTGGGTCTTAACCATTCCGATTTCGGCGATTTTAGCTGCGTTGATCTACTGGATCTTAAAAATATTTATCTAAAACTATATTGGATATCAAGATTGAAAAATTCGCTTCCTCTGGGCGAATTTTTTGTTTTCAGTACATTAAAAAAAAGTAGTACCTACACTCGGATTTCTACCAGATTTCAACGATTTTTGTTACTGTCTGGTTACATTCGCTTATGCAAACAACTCAGGAACTCGCGGCAAATTATTTTCATGCGTGGTTGCGGCAAGATGCAGCAGCTGCGTGTTCTTTTTTGCACACCGATTTCAAGTACTGGGAAATCATTGCAGGTGAAATGAATCGTTCAGATTTTTTCAGATTTCTAAATACGTGGTTTAACAAGCCTACTGAAATGTTTTTTACCTACGATTTCCTAGATGCCGGAATCGATTATGCCGTGGTGCGCTATTACTCGTATTTCAGTTATCCGGCCAACGGTTTTCGCATTAAATTGGAGGTAATTTCCGAGCTTTTCTTCCACAAAGACAAAATCATCAGTCAGAACGATTCGATTGATCTGTACCAATTCTCACGTCAAGCCTACGGAATCTTTGGGTTCATTTTCGGTCACAGTTTGTTCATGCACAAAATGTTAGCTCGACAAATGCGGTATCCCGTTTGGTTGGCCAATCCCAAAATGGACGCTGAAAATCCGTTATCTAAAAAGCTTTTTTTTCGAAGTTCCGAAGTACGTCGGATAACTCCCACGAGAAAGTAGTACGGAAGTTCATAAAACCCGATTTTACCTCCAAAGGCGAATCGAAATTATTGTCATACAACGCTCCTGTTCCTAAACCTTGTGGAATTATATTTTTCTGATTAGCAGTAAATTGTGCTATGGCATTTAAACCAATACTACTTTCTAAGGCCGAAGTAATCCACCAACCTATTTGTCTGTTTTCACAAGCTAAAATCCATTGCTGTGTGGCTTCCCAACCACCTAGAAAGCTGGGTTTAAAAATGGCGTACTGCGGCGCAATAAAGTCGAGAACTTCGTGGGTGTTTTGCAAACCAATCAATTCTTCATCAAGTGCAATCGGGAGAATATTTTTGCTACACAGCTTCCGCATTTCCTCCCACTGCCCTGCTTTTATGGGTTGTTCGATGCTGTGAATATCAAACTTAGCCAGTTCCTCTAATTTAAAAGTCGCTTCTTCTTTGCTGAAAGCGCCGTTAGCATCTACGCGGATTTCGAGCGTGTCTTTCGAGAACGTGGCGCGAATTTCTTTTAGGATAGAAAGTTCACTGTCGAAATCCAATGCTCCCACTTTTAACTTCAAACAGCTAAAGCCAGCGTTTAGTTTTGATGCCACTTCAGCTTTCATTTGGTCGGTACTGCCCATCCAAATCAGACCATTTATCGGAATGCCAGCAGTTCCTCTGGAGAAATCGTTGTCGAAAAGAAAAAAAGGATTCTTAGCTCCGAGTGATTTCTCGGCGATTTCAAATCCGAATTTTATCGAAGGCCAATCATTCAAATCTAAATCCGAAATAGCTGTGCCTGAATTCACTAAATCGCAAAATTCGTTGAGTTTTGATACATATTTTGGTCGATCGTCGTAACTCAATCCGCGTAACAGCCCACACTCTCCAATTCCCGTATTCTCGCCTTCTGTAAGTACAATAAAATGCGATTCTTTCTGCAACAAAACACCACGCGATGTACCAGCGGGTTTTATAAAATTCAAAAAATATGGAAAAGCTTTAGCAGTAACAGGCATAGAAAATGTATTCACACAAAAATACAGTTTATAGAAGTAGTTTGCAGTATTTTCTAATGATAGATTATTGTTTTTTGGGCAATACGCCGCCTCGAAATGTGCGTCAAATTAAAGTCGTTTTTGGCGGCGTCCGCGTTTTTTGCTGCAACTCCTCGCTTCCGATCCCTATCGGAGCCTGTCGTCGTCGCTGTGGGGTTTCCGCGTCAACCGCTATTGCGCCCCACCCACCCCACGAACGATACAAGAACAGCAGTTTTCCGCATTTCGTTCTTGTATTCAGTTCAAGAAAAACGAAAGAAATTATACATTTAATTCGCAGCTAAATAGCGTTTTATGTCAACGTACATACTTCAAAAATTCGATAGCGGTATGCACTACGTTTTAGTGCCAGATCCTGTTGTTGCAGCCATTCGAAAAAATGGAAACACACGAGCCATTTGCACACTTAATAAAACCGAAACTTTTCAGTGTGCGTTACTTCCCAAAAAAGATGGCGGTTTCTTTGTAAATGTGAGTTCGAAAATTTGCAAGAAG
>JAIXTU010000322.1 GCA_027483785.1 Flavobacterium sp. | reverse complement strand
TAATAGAACCCACACCTAAATTTTACCAACAAGAAAGCACCGAGGAAAACCCTAAAAGTTTTGGCTTCGGGCTTTTATTTCAGTACGTCTGGCCATACAAATCATTTATTATTCAATTAGCAATCGGTTTGTTGGCGGGTAGTTTGCTCCAATTGGTGTTCCCTTTTTTAACGCAAAGTATTGTCGATGTAGGGATACAAAACCAAAACATTCACTTTGTATATCTGATTCTAATTGCACAACTTTTTTTATTTTTTGGCAGGACCGCCCTCGAACTCATAAGAAGCTGGATTTTATTGCACCTTTCCACACGCATCAATATTGCACTGATTTCAGACTTTTTTGTAAAACTTATGAATTTGCCGATATCATTTTTCGACATACGAATGACCGGTGACATTATGCAACGAATAAACGATCACCATCGTATCGAGCGTATCCTTACTACTTCCTCACTATCGGTACTTTTCTCCCTTTTCAATATGCTAGTCATGGGCGGGGTTTTAGCGTATTATAGTTTAAAAATTTTCTCTGTTTTCTTTCTTGGAAGTTTACTCTACTTTTTCTGGGTGGTTTTATTCCTGAAACAGCGTGAAAAACTTGACTACAAAAGGTTTGCCGAGGTTTCGCAAGAGCAAAGTAAAGTAATAGAACTTATAAACGGTATGCAAGAAATAAAACTTCATAACGCCGAAAAACAAAAGCGTTGGGGTTGGGAGTATGTGCAAGCGCGATTGTTTCGGGTTTCCATGAAAAGTTTAAAACTCGAACAAGCACAAACGATTGGCTCTGGCTTTATAAACGAGCTTAAAAATATTTTCATATTATTTTTTGCGGCAAAATTAGTAATCGATGGTGCTATAACCTTAGGGATGATGATGGCCATTACCAGCATTGTAGGTAGCTTAAATGGCCCTGTTTTAGAATTAATTGGTTTTGTTCGTGAAGCTCAAGATGCACGCATATCTTTAGATCGGCTCTCTGAAATTCATGACAAAGAAGACGAGATAATGCAAGCTGCCGAGCAAGGCAATGAAATTCCCGCAGACGGAGCCATAAAATTAGAAGAAGTGTCGTTTAGGTATCAGGGCTCAGATCAACTTGTACTAAATAATCTTAATCTAACCATACCAGCCAATAAAGTTACTGCTATTGTAGGAACAAGCGGGAGCGGAAAAACCACACTAATGAAACTGCTCCTAAAATTTTACGAACCTACTACCGGAAAAATAAGAATGGGTAGTATTGCCCTAAAAGATCTATCGCAAAAAGCATGGCGTGATCATGTGGGAACTGTAATGCAGGAAGGATACATTTTTAGTGATACCATAGCGCAAAATATTGCCATTGGAACAGATAACATAGATAAGAAAAGATTGGAATACGCTTCGGAAATTGCTAACATTAAGGAATTTATTGAAGATTATCCGTTGCGTTACAACACCAAAATCGGAATGGAAGGAGTTGGAATGAGCACAGGTCAAAAACAACGACTTTTAATTGCACGAGCCGTATATAAAAATCCCGAAATATTGTTTTTTGACGAAGCAACATCAGCATTAGACGCTAACAATGAAAAGAAGATCATGCAAAAACTAAATACCTTTTTTAAAAACAAAACAGTAGTAGTAATAGCCCACAGGCTAAGTACAGTGATCAACGCTGATCAAATTGTGGTTTTAGAAAAAGGTCAAATAGTAGAAAATGGATCACACGCAGAATTAGTAGACAAACGGGGGTATTATTATGAGTTGGTGCGCAACCAATTGCAATTAGGAACTTAAAAGCAAATCCTTAAAATACAAGCCTAAAATCATGAGCATCATCGAAATATACAGCGCAAACATCCATTTGATAAGATCCACTTTAATCTCCGCAAATTTGCGTTCAACATTCAACTCAAAGTCTTTTATATCTTCTTTCGTAGCTAAAGTTGTTGATCGTTCTTCAACAGTAGTTTCAACTTTGGATTTAACGTACATAACTAACTTTTCGGCTTCGCCTAGTTTTAACTTAAGTGCCTTAAATAACTCGATTTCTGATATCGCTAATGACAACGCTGAATCGTTTCTAAAAAAGTAAATTTAGCAACTTGCAATTAATTATCAAATGAAATGCCTCGAACAAACAGCGAAATAAATCTACGAAGCGACGATGTGCAAGAAATAATGAGTCGCGTACCTCATTGGCTTATACGATGGGGATCTGGGATCATTTTTTTTATTCTGATTCTCTTTTTTTCGGTTTCGTGGTTGGTTAAATACCCCGATATCATTAAAGTAGATTTAACCATCACAACGCAAATACCACCCGAAAAACTCGTTGCTAGATCTAGCGGAAAACTGCAAGCACTATTAGTACAAAACAACGATACTGTAGTACCAAATCAGCCACTTGCAATAATCGAAAATGGCGCCAACTATAAAGATGCGCTGTTGCTAAAAAGTATTCTCGATACTATCAACATCTCGGAAACCAAGTTCCCTTTTCAATTCCTTCAAAGCGCACAATTAGGCGAAATTGAAAATAGCTATGCCTTTTTCCAAAAGGAGTTTATCGCAAACGAATTAAACAATAAACTTAAGCCCTTTAAGGTGGAAAGCAGTGCCCAACGTATAGAATTTGTTCAACAAAAAGAACGTCTAGCACTTTTAGAATCACAGAAAAGTATAAACGAAAGTGAACTCGAACTACAAAAAAACGATTTGGAGCGTTATGAAAAACTGTATGCAAAAGGAATTATTGCAGCACAAGAATTAGAAAGGAACAGACTGCAATATTTACAAGCACAGAAAAATTTTAAAGGATTATTAAGCACCATTTCCCAATTAAAGTCGGCTTTAAACGAACTTAAACGAAACTCAAAAGCAACTCAGATTAATGAGGAAAGGGAGTACGTAAATCTCGACCGTAACGCGACACAGGCTTTCTTTGCACTAAAAAAATCTTTAACGGATTGGGAATTGAATTATGTAATAAAATCTTCTTTAGTAGGAAAAGTTTCCTGTTTACAACTTTGGTCTGAAAATCAAACCGTTAATGCGGGAGACGTCGTTTTTTCCGTAATTCCAACAACAAAAAGCAACTATATAGCAAAAGCTAAAGCTCCAGCTACGAACGCAGGAAAGATTGGGAAAAATCAAACCGTAAACATTAGACTACTAAACTATCCGGATCGCGAATTTGGCGTTATAACGGGTTACATTCAAAATATCGCTGCTACTCCTGACAAAGACGGAAACCTTTTGATCGACATTTCATTGAATAGCGGTTTAAATACATCTTTCGGAAAAAAAATCGTGTTTCAACAAGAAATGATAGGTACAGGCGACATTATCACAGACGACCGCCGTCTTTTAGAACGATTTCTATTCCAATTTAGAGACATCTTCAAAAGATAGGTTTTGAAAAATTAAAAATCGGATGTTGTTAACATGACTAGCAACGATAATAATTTGTATAATCTGCGAACTAAATCTAAAAACGATTTGGGCGCGCCGGCAAACGTGTCGTCGCTTCGCCAAAGAGGTGCACGCCGTCACGTGTTCCGCTAAATCTTTTAGGCGAAAAAATACTGGAAATTCCGTAACGCCTAAAAGGATAACGCTCCACCCGTTCGCGCGGAGAAGAAATGCAAATAGAAAAAAGCGAAAAAATAGAAAAAATAGAAAAAATGCCTTCGACAAGCTCAGGCAACGACAATTCTCAGGTTTGGCAGGGAAAACGATACGTAACGTGGTGAATTCATCAAGTCTAGCTTCTAGTCTCTGGCTTCTAGCTTCTAAAAAAACTGCCTTCGACAAGCTCAGGCAACGACGAAACGCGGATTCGGGTAACAGTACGATACGTTAAGTGGTGAACTCATCAAAGTCTAGCTTCTCGTGTCTAGCTTCTAGCTTCTCAAAAAACAGCCTTCGACAAGCTCGCGCACCTACGAAAAGTGGGTTCGGGTGGGAACATGAAACGTTAAGTGGTGAACGTCGCAAAGTCTAGCTTCTAGCTTCTATTCTCTAGCTTCTAAAAAAACGATACATAAATATGGTAAATTCATCGATTCCCATCGCCACCGCAACTAGCTTCTAAAAAAACACCCGAATAAATGGCATGAGCGGACTTCCTTCTGGTGAACGGTTACGATCATACAAAACGTCATATTGCAATCCGAAAACTACGTTGCCTCCGTTGTAACCTACTCCAAGAAACAGCGCCGTATCCCAGAACTCTTCTTCCGGAAATGTATTGTCCTCAAACTTGAAATTATACTTGCTTTGATTTAACTCAGCAGACAACTGCAGCTCATTTACTGGATTATAAAAACCAAGTAATGAAATACCATAACTGTTGGCACGAAACAAATTCCTTTCCTTTATATAGGTGTAGTTAAACCCAAGACCCGCACTAAAATTAGCATCAATTTCGTACACCGCCTGAGGAGCTAGTGCTAACTCTTTGTATTCCGAGCTGACAGACAATCCAACTCTACCACCAAATTTCAATTTATCCATAAAACCGCTTTCACTTTCTCCCGAACTTTCTTTTTGAGAAAACGCTTTCCCGCCCACTAAAGCAATTAACAACACTGTACAATATAGACACCTTTTCGAATTCTTCATATTTAAGATAATTTTATGCCATAAAAATAAACTAAAGCAGTCAATTACCGCATAAAGACGTACTTTTGCACAACATTTTTTAACAATAGTGATTGTTCCCAAGTTATGGATAGGTTTTCATTCTTAAATGCTGCACACACCGCTTTCTTTGGCGATTTATACGAACAATATCTTCAAAACCCCGATAGCGTTGAGCCTAGTTGGAGAAGTTTCCTTCAAGGTTTCGACTTCGGATTAAGCTCCGCCGGCAACGAGCAAACTGTTGAAAAAATAGTTCACGCCGCGGCAAACGAAGATGTTTCGGCCATTTCAGATAAGCTTCAAAAGGAGTTCAACGTTCTTAAACTCATTGATGCATATCGCACACGTGGACACTTATTCACACGAACCAATCCCGTTCGCGAACGCAGAACCTATTCGCCAACTCTCGCACTCGAAAACTACGGCCTTTCAAATGCCGACTTAGATACCGTTTTCGATGCAGCAAAAGCCATAAAAATTGCACCTTGTCCGTTGCGTGAAATCATCGGACACCTCGATAACATCTATTGCAAATCAATCGGTGTTGAATACATGTATATCCGAAATCCGGAAGTCATTCAATGGATTCAAGATAAAATTGGTTATAACGATAACCAACCTAAATTCGATACCGATCAGAAAAAACACATACTTGCCAAATTAAACGAAGCCGTTTCTTTTGAAAACTTTCTCCACACCAAATATGTGGGCCAAAAACGTTTCTCACTCGAAGGCTGCGAATCGGTAATTCCCGGCTTAGATGCGCTTATCGAAGCTGCCGCAGAAAAAGGCGTAGAACAATTCGTCATGGGAATGGCTCACCGCGGCCGACTAAACGTATTGGCGAATATCTTCGGAAAACCAACCCAAG
>JAIXTU010000012.1 GCA_027483785.1 Flavobacterium sp. | reverse complement strand
AATTGCTCCTTAATAAGCCACGCTTGATTATTGTCGACGAGCCAACAGCAGGCCTCGATCCGGCCGAACGAAACCGATTCTTAAACGTACTTCGCGAAATCGGAACCAATAATACCGTTATTTTTTCAACGCATATCGTCGACGATGTGAAAGAACTCTGTACCGATATGGCAATACTTAACGGCGGACGCATCTTACAACACAAAACACCTAAACAAGCAACAGCCGACCTTCAAGGAAAAATTTGGAACAAGAAAATTGACCGTGAAAAATTCGAAGAGTATGACAAACAGTATCAGGTATTGTCGTCGAGCTTTAACGAAGACAACGAATTCTTCATACGCATTTACGCCGATGAAAATCCAGAAAACGGATTTGAAAACGCGAAAGCACAACTCGAAGATGTGTATTTTACTGCACTTAAAAACGACAAAGCATGATGTTTAAAACTATATATACGTTCGAACTCAAGCGCTTTTTTCGCAGCTTCGAGGTTTATGTGTACAGTTCGCTGTTTTTTCTGTTCGCTTTTTTCTTAATGGCCGATTCGTTAGGGTACTTCGATGCGCTTACCAGTACTACCACCAGCAACCAGTTTGCAAACTCGCCTTTGGCAATCAATAATGCAATAAACGGACTGTCGACTTTTATTTATTTCTTACTTCCCGGTATTATTGGCACCGTCATTTACCGCGATTACCGCTACAACGTGCATCCCGTTATGTACAGTTATCCGTTTGAAAAACCGGCGTATTTCTTCGGAAAATTTTTGTCGGGCTTTACGATTTGCATAATCATTACACTTTTTATTGGTCTGGGCGCTTATTTGGCAACAATACTTCCGTTTGCTAATGCCGATTTACTCGGGCCGCAACGTTTCGACGCGTATTGGCAAGCATACTTGTATTTTGTGTTGCCGAATATGTTTTTTTACGGTGTTATTGTTTTTGTTGTAGTTACCATTACACGCAATGCCTCGGTCGGATTTCTAACGGTACTTATTTTGATTATAGGTCAGAGTGTTGTACAATCGTACGCCAGCGAAGCCGAAAATCGAGCTATTGCCGCTTATCTGGATCCGTTTGGTTACGAAGCACTTTCGTATTACACACAATATTGGACCGTTTACGAAAAAAACAACCTCGCACTTCCATTCGAAGGTTACATCATTTACAACCGTTTGCTTTGGCTCGGAATTAGTTTGGTTATACTTGGTTTGATTTACCGCGCTTTTTCATTTTCCCAAAACGGCATTACGCTTTTCAAATCTAAAAAGAGTGAGCGTTTCACCAAAGAGAATTTCAGTGCGATATTACGCGTAAACTTACCGAAAGTTACGCTCGATTTTTCAGCAAAATCCACATGGAACAACATCCTGCACTTTACCGGATTCGAGCTGCGTTACATCTTAAAAAACTGGTTGTTTATCTTGATCTTCTGCGTGGCCGTTTTGTTTCTATTCTTGGTGTTTTTTACGCTAGGCGTTATTTTCGGTACCAAAACGCTGCCGTTAACCTCAACTTTATTGTCGGGCGCAAACGTTGTTAATTTATTTATCAATGCATTAACGTTCTTATTTGCTGGCTTGTTGATTCACCGAGGTACCCTTTCGCGCATGAATTTATTGGTTGATAGTACTCCAACGTCGAACTTTGCCTTGGTTGCTCCAAAATTCTTGGCCTTAATTCTCATGCAAGCTGCTGTTTTATTCGCTGTAATTATTGCAGGAGTAGGCTATCAATCCATAAATGGTTTCACTGATTACGAACTTGATAAGTACTTTTTTCACCTGTATGGCATTGTTTGGATAAACCAAATCATCTGGGCTTGTTTAGCGCTTTTTGTTCAAAGTTGGGTTCGAAACTACTTGATCGGGTTCTTCATCTTACTCGCAACTTCAATTATACTTACTTTTCTGCCGGGTATGGGTGTTGAACAAATCATTTTCCTCTTCAACGAAGACCCTGGTTACGCATACTCCAATCTCGACGGCTACGGCGCTACTTTACCGCCCTACTTTTTATATAAAGTGTATTGGCTACTTCTCGGCAGCGTTTTGTTACTTATTGGATTTGGTTTGTACCGCCGAGGTATATCTTCAAATGCAAAAGAACGTTTGCAAAACTTTAACCGAACGTTTACCAAACCGATTGCCGTTGCTTGTTCGTTATTTCTTTTCGGATTTGTTGGCCTAGGAGGTAAAATATACTATGAAAACAACATTCGAGAAAAACGAAAAACAGCACTCGAATTCGAAAAAGAAGCCGTGTCTTGGGAGAAAAAGTACAAGAAATACGAAAACACCCAACAACCCCGCATCGTTGAAGTAAACGTAAACTTGGAAATTTATCCGGAAACACGCGATTTTGTAGCCAAAGGGAAATACTATTTGAAAAATAAATCGGCCCAGCCTATCGATACACTTATAATTAACTATCAGAAGGGAACTACCTACACTTCCGTGGAAAGATGGAAGAAAATTTCTATAGATACCGTCTTGAATTTCGACATTCTTAAACTTGAAAAAGCACTAGCTCCAGGCGATTCGCTGCTGTTTGAGTTTACCATGAAAAACAAACCAAATACCCTTTTCAATTCCGACTCGCCTATTTTATACAACGGAACGTTCATCAACAACGGCATGTTCCCGAGTTTTGGCTACAACGAAGGTGGCGAAATTACCGACGACGATCTGCGTAAGAAATACAATTTGCCTCCTAAAGATCGTATGCCCTCGCCTTACGATATAGAAGCAAGACAAAATACCTACATTTCTTCGGATAGCGATTGGATTCGATTCCAAGCAACCATAGGAACCGCCGGCGACCAAATTGCCATTGCACCCGGCTATCTTCAAAAACAATGGAAAGAAAAAGGACGCAATTACTTCCATTACAAAATGGATCAAAAAATGCTGAATTTCTATGCGTTTAATTCCGGTAGATACGAAGTGCTTCGCGACAAATGGAACAATGTAAACATCGAAATTTACTACCACAAAGACCATACATATAATTTAGAGCGCATGGTAAATGGAATTAAAAAATCGCTCGATTACTACTCCGCGAACTTTTCACCTTACCAACACAAACAAGTGCGTATCATCGAATTCCCTGAAACTTCAGGTGGATTTGCACAATCGTTTGCCAACACCATTCCGTTTTCAGAAGGACTTGGTTTTGTTGCCGATGTTGACGACACCGACGAAAATGCAGTAGATTATCCGTTTGCAATTACCGCTCACGAAGTGGCACATCAATGGTGGGCACATCAGGTAATTGGCGCAAATGTGCAAGGAGCCACTGTACTTTCAGAATCGCTTTCAGAATACAGTTCCCTAAAAGTACTCGAACACC
>JAIXTU010000209.1 GCA_027483785.1 Flavobacterium sp. | reverse complement strand
TTTGGTTTTACAGCATGTTTCATTCGTTCGAGCTGCATGCGTTCAAACTGCGTTGTCTTGTATAAAGAATCCCATGATCTTTGATAAGCTTTCGGAATCCTGCTCAAGGTAACACCTTCATAAGCAGCAGCTTTCATTACAAATCCGGGATTCAATAGTAGTGGCTTTCCTAAGGCAATCAAATCGGCTTTCTCGGCAAGTAAAATGGTATTAATCTGATCGATATCCGTTATTTCACCAGCAGTTATTGTTTTAACATCACAAGCGTTTCGAATTTCATCGCTGTACGGAACTTGCCACATCGGCGTAACTTTTACCTGCTGTTGCGCATGCGTATTGCCTGTTGAAACATTGATAATATCCGCACCACTTTCTTTCAAAGTTGAAACAAAAGTCTGAATATCAGTTCTTGAAACGCCTTCGGGATACCAATCGGTTGCCGAAATTCTCACAGAAACAGGAAAGTCTTTTGCCACAATTGTTCGAATTGCTTTCAAAACATGAATCGGAAATCGCATACGGTTTTCGATGCTTCCTCCGTAATCGTCGTTTCGAAGATTTGTCAAAGGCGAAATAAAGCTACCAAGCAAAAATCCGTGATGCATCTGAATTTCGATACCGTCAAAACCGGCTGCGACGGCTCGTTCTGCGGCAGCTTTAAAATGCTCTGTAATTTGTTCTAAATCGCTGTCGTTTAAAATGGTTGGAATTTTTCCATTTTCATGAAAGGGAATCGCTGAAGGTCCAACAGGCTCAATAACCGACTTCCGACCCGCATGCGCCAACTGAATCCAAATTTTGGTGTCGCAGTTTTCGTGAATGAATTCGTTTATTTTCTTCCAGTTTTCTTGTTGTTCGATAGTGTAAATCCCTGTGCAAGTTTCGCCAATTCTCGAATTAGCACTTATGGCAGTTGCTTCGGTGATTATTAATCCAAGGCCTTGAAGTGCCCGCGATGTGTAGTGCTGAAAATGCCAGTCCTTCGGAAGTCCGTTCTCTGCGCAATATTGCCCCATCGCGCTCATGGCAATGCGATTGTAAATTGTACAGCCGTTAATTTTAAGTGGTTGAAAAGCAGGACTTTTAATCGACTCGACATTTTTCTGTGAAAACACCTGCGCAACGTAATCAGTGAATTTGCGATCGCGAATGCGCAGATTTTCGTATGTCACTTTTTTAGCACGCGTCATTACCGCCATTGCAAAAGCTTCAAACGGTTTTTTTACTTGTAAATCCATCGATTCAAACCATTTCAATGAAACTACTGCCGCATGTTGAATAGCTTCTACACGCTTTCGCCGATTTTGTTCGTATTGCGCGTAAACAGCTGGTAAATCTGTTTGATGTATCTGAACTGCTTCTGCCAAAGCAATAGCCGATTCCATAGCTAATTTTGTACCCGAACCTATAGAAAAATGCGCAGTGGCTTTCGAATCGCCCAGCAGTACAATATTCTTGTGATGCCAATTTTGGTTGTGAACTTCTGGAAACTGACGCCAAATTGATTTGTTTGTGAGCAAGCCGTGTCCGTCGAGTTCTTCAGCAAATAAATCCTGTAAAACCGCTACCATTTGTGCTTCGTCGAGTTTATCGAATCCAGCATTTTTCCATGTTGTTTCCGAACATTCGAAAATCCACGTACTTTTTCCGGCTTCATATTGGTAGGCGTGTGCTACAATGGCACCGTGCGCGGTAGTTCTAAAAAAGTAGGCAAATGCATCTAAGGGTTTTGTAGAACCCATCCAAACAAATCGGTTCGAATGCAAAGTAACCTCGGTTTTGAATGTCTCGGAGAATTGCGTTCTAAACTTACTGCCAATTCCGTCGGCAGCAACAATTAAGTCGTATGCTAAAACAGCCGTATCGGGTTCAATACTTGTTTCGAAATGCAAGTTCACACCTTCTTCTAAGGCACGTTGCTGCAAGAGTTTGAGTAGGGTTTTCCGGGAACAGCCGCAAAATCCGTTTCCAGAAATTCGAACCGATTTACCGTTGAGAACCACGTCGAGATCGTCCCAATAAGCAAACGAATTCTTTATTAAATCGTAAGATTTCTGATCTTTCTGAAGAAATTCACTGAGTGTCTCATCTGAAAAAACAACACCAAAACCAAAGCTATCAGCGGCTTTATTCTGTTCAAAAACCGAAATTTCAAACGTAGGTTGTTGTTTTTTGAGTAAAATCGAGAAGTATAATCCGCCTGGACCACCGCCAATTACTGCTATTTTCATTGTGCGCGTTTTAAAACAAATTGATCGCCTAACCGAGCATAAAAAGCACCCGCTAAACGCGAAATAGGCTGGTAAACTTCTAAATCGGTGTGATAATTCTCATCAACAATTTGATCATTTATATGAATCATCACGATTTCTCCGAGAATCATTATACTTCCACCGCGCTGCCCATCGATGTGATGATGATGAATTACTTTACATTCAAACGAAATCGGTGCGTTGGCTACACGTCGAGGTCTAACTAATTCACTTTCTGCGTAAGCGATATTGGCATGATCAAACTCACTTTCGTGGGAAGGAATAGGTGCTGCCGTATCGTTCATCTGTTCAACTAAATTTTCGGTGACCATATTAACGACAAACTCTCCTATTTGAAGCGCATTTCGAGAAGTATCTTTGTTGGCATTCGGACTGTTAGAAGCCGAAAACATGAGCGTAGGCGGATCGGCACTTACGGCATTGAAAAAAGAGAAAGGAGCTAAATTGTGTACACCGTCTTCACTTACAGTTGCTACCCAACCAATAGGCCTAGGAATTACAAGTCCGGTGAGCAACTTATAAACCGATTTGAAATCGAGTTCTTCCGGTTTGATTATCATTTTGGATTGTTTTTCCACAAATTAAATAAAAAATAGCTTTTGCAAACGATTTCGTGAACACTCGTTTGTGATTTTTTACTTGTTAACGAATAAAAGTTATTAGATTTGAACTACACGAATTTTAAGCCATGAGTTACTACAAGATTGAAAACCTAGAACAATACTTTAAACATTATAATAAGTCGATCCGCGAACCACTAAAATTTTGGGGAAAAATTGCTGAAGAGCACTTTATTTGGTACCAAAATTGGGAAAAGGTGGTTGATTTTAATATGGCTGAAGCCGATGTAAAATGGTTTGTTGACGGCAAATTAAATATTGTAAAGAATTGTATCGACCGTCATTTGGCGAAGCGTGGTACAAAAACGGCTATTCTTTTTGAACCGAATAATCCCGACGAGGAAGCACAGCACATTTCTTACAACGAATTGCATTCGCGGGTTTGTAAAATGGCGAATATTTATAAAGATTTAGGTGTGAAAAAAGGCGATCGCGTTTGCATTTACATGCCGATGATTCCGGAATTGGCGGTAGCTACTTTGGCTTGCGCGCGAATCGGAGCCATTCACTCGGTAGTTTTCGCTGGATTTTCATCAGCTGCACTCGCTGCCCGAATAAACGATGCGGGTTGTAAATTGGTCGTTACTAGCGACGGAGGTTTCCGTGGAAACAAAACCATTAATCTGAAAGAAATTGTCGATGAAGCTTTGAAATCAAACGATACCGTAGAGCGCGTAATCGTGGCAAAGCGCACACATACTTCGGTAAACATGACCGACGGTCGCGATATTTGGCTAGACGATTTGTGGGTTGATGCATCCGACAATCACGTGGCAGAAATCATGGATAGTGAAGATCCGCTTTTCATTCTCTACACCAGTGGAAGCACCGGAAAACCCAAAGGAATGGTGCACACCACCGCAGGTTACATGGTTTACACAGCTTATACTTTTAAGAACATTTTTAATTACGAAGAGAACGATATTTTCTGGTGTACGGCAGATTTAGGTTGGATTACCGGACATTCTTACATATTGTACGGTCCGTTATTAAACGGTGCAACCACCGTGATGTTTGAAGGAATTCCTACTTTCCCGGATCCGAGTAGGTTTTGGCAAGTAATTGAAAAACATAAAATTACGCAGTTTTATACGGCTCCGACAGCTATTCGGTCTTTAGCAAAAGAAAGCTTAGACTATGTTCAAAAGTTTCCCCTTTCGTCATTAAAGGTCATTGGTTCGGTGGGCGAGCCTATAAACGAAGAAGCATGGCACTGGTTTAACGATCACGTTGGCGGAAAGCGTTGTCCGCTCGTGGATACATGGTGGCAAACCGAAACGGGTGGCATCATGATTTCGCCCATTGCATTCGTCACTCCAACAAAACCAACTTACGCAACTTTGCCGTTGCCGGGCATTCAGCCGGTATTAATGGACGAAAAGCGTAATGAAATCGATGGAAATCAGGTCGTGGGAAGCTTATGCATAAAATTTCCTTGGCCTGCCATTGCACGAACCATTTGGGGCGATCATGAACGATACAAGAAAACATATTTCTCAACATTTCCTGGCAAGTATTTCACTGGTGATGGAGCCTTACGCGACGAAGTAGGTTATTACCGAATTACAGGTCGCGTGGACGATGTGGTAATTGTTTCCGGACATAATTTAGGAACCGCGCCAATTGAAGACGCCATAAACGAACATCCAGCGGTTGCAGAAAGTGCGATCGTTGGCTTCCCACACGACATTAAAGGAAACGCACTATATGGATTTGTGATTTTGAAAGAGGAAGGAATGACGCGTAATCACGACAATTTGCGAAATGAAATTAATCAAGTAGTTGCAAGTCAGATCGGACCGATAGCTAAATTGGATAAAATTCAGTTTGTAAGTGGATTACCTAAAACGCGATCTGGAAAGATAATGCGACGAATTCTTAGGAAAATCGCCGAAAATAACGACGCTGATTTTGGAGATATCACAACCTTACTCAATCCAGAAGTTGTCGACGAAATCAAAAAAGGGAAGTTGTAAACGTTGCATTTTGTATCATAATCCAACGTAATGCACTAGGGAAGCCCCTCATTCGAAATGAAACCAAAAATTGTGATCGCGGGAGGCGGATTAGCCGGTTTAACTGCCGCGATTCACCTGCGTTTGAATGGTTTTAATGTTACGGTAATCGAAAAAAATAAGTATCCGCATCACAAAATGTGTGGCGAATATTTGTCTAATGAAGTAGTTTCATACTTGCAGAAATTAGGGGTAGATGTTCTGTCTTTACAACCGAAAAATATTGACACACTGCGATTTGTGTTAGAAAACGGCAAGCAATTGGAGTGTGAATTGCCTCTTGGCGGAATAGGAATTAGTCGATATACACTTGATTTGTTTCTGTATGAACGAGCTAATTCTTTGGGTGTCGAGTTTATTTTCGACAAAGTAGAAAACATCAGCTTCCATGAAAGTGTATTCACTGTGAGAATTCGCGGCGATCAAACAGTAACAGCCGACTACGTTTTAAACGCTTTGGGAAAGAAAAGTGTTGTCGATGTTCAATTTCAGCGAAAGCACACTTATAAAAATGCCGACTGGATTGCGGTCAAAGCACATTACAAAGGCGATTTCCCCGAACAGATCGTTGGATTATACCACTTTAAGGGCGGTTACTGCGGCGTTTCTAAAATCGAAACCAACGAAATAAACATTTGCTTTCTCGCTAAACAAGAGTTACTCGAGCGAAATAAAACCATTCCTGAACTTATTAGCAACGTACTTTTTAGGAATAAAGCACTCCGAGAAATCTTCGAAAAAAGCACTTCCACTTTTGAAAAACCGATTGCCATCAGCGGAATTTCTTTTGAAAAGAAAACCAAATCTGAAAAACATATCTTAATGATTGGCGATTCTGCAGGTTTGATTCATCCGCTTTGTGGAAATGGAATGGCAATGGCCATCAATAGTGCGCGTTTGATTTCGGAAATACTTACAAAATATCCCGAACCCACAAAAATAAATCGTCTACTGATCGAGAAAATGTATCAAAAAGCTTGGAACAAGGCGTTTTCAGGTCGATTGTGGATGGGCCGACAAATCTCTAAAGTTTTGCAAAATCAGGTCATTGCCGACAAATTGTTCCCTATCTTCGTAAGATACCCGCAGCTGTTGAAATTCGTTATCAAACAAACGCACGGCAAACAAGATTGCACATGATAAGTACTCGAACGCGCTCTACTGAACCAGAAATCATGGACGACATGAATTTGGAAGGTTCGGAGCTAACAGACGCACTCGATAAAATTGCTTGGATCAATCGAATATTAGGAGGGAATCGGGTTACAATAAACGGAATTGAACAACTTCTTCGAAATAAAAATCGAAAGGAAATACATATTGTTGATTTAGGTTGTGGAAACGGTGACATGCTCAGAACCATAAAAACCTGGGCCGAGAAAAGTAAAGTAAATGTTCGCTTAACGGGAATCGACGGCAATCAAGCAACAATTAATCACGCGGTAAAGTTATCCGATAATATTATTCGATACAGTTGTGCTGATTTTCTGCAAGTTGTTCCAGATGAGCCCATTGATATCGTAATTTGTACACTAACCTTGCATCATTTTGCAGACGAATTGCTGCTGGAGTTGCTTCGGAAATATTATGAGAAAGTAAATATAGGACTGGTAATCAATGATTTGCATCGATCTAAACAAGCTTATTATTTGTTCACAGCTTTAGCGATAGCTTTTCGGTTGAATGGCATGTCGAAATCCGACGGTCTGGTTTCGATTTTACGTGGTTTCAAGAAAGCAGATTTCCTGCGTTACGCCAAGCAACTAAATTTCACTAAATTCAGCATTCGTTGGAAATGGGCGTACCGCTACCAATGGATCATCTATAAAACATGAGTGTACAAATAAATGCCGTTGCTACCGCAGTTCCTAAATTTACGAGGAAAACTGCCGAAATCATTCCTTTTTTGGAACAGTGGCTGCACGGCCAAGACGACCGGTTTATTCGTAAAGTGGTAAAAATATTCGAAAGTGCTCTGGTCGATCAACGCTATGCTATTATGGATCCGGTTTCAGTATTTACTGCCGATACTTTCGCACAGAAGAACCGAATCTACAAGGACGCTGCAATAACACTCGGAACACGCGTCCTTGAACAAGCTTTACAACAAGCAAAATGGAATCCCGAGGAACTTGATTACATCATTACTGTAAGCTGCACCGGAATTATGATTCCGTCTTTAGATGCGTATTTGATTAATAAAGTTGGACTAAAGCAAGATGTTGTGCGGCTTCCCGTAACCGAAATGGGTTGTGTGGCAGGCGTTAGTGCATTGATTTATGCAACTCATTTTTTGAAAGCAAACCCAGGTAAAAAAGCCGCAATTGTGGCATTCGAAAGTCCTTCGGCAACGTTTCAACTCGACGATTTCAGCATGGCAAATATGGTTAGTGCCGCTATTTTTGGCGATGGTGCTGCCTGTGTTTTACTTTCTGAAAGTGAAGAAGTTACTCATCCCAAAATTCTGAGCCACGAAATGTATCACTTCTTTGACAAAGAACACATGATGGGATTTGATTTGGTTGAAGGCGGTCTGAAAATGGTTTTAGATGTGGAAGTCCCAGATACGATTTCCGAACATTTTCCGAACATCATACACCCATTTTTAGAAAAGAACAAACTCACCATCGATCAGATTGATTACCTTATTTTTCATCCAGGTGGGAAGAAAATCATTCAAACGGTCGAAGCGCTGTTTGGTGATTTGGGAAAGAATCTAAACGCAACAAAGTCGGTTTTATCGCGCTATGGAAACATGTCGAGCGCAACGGTTTTATTTGTTTTGGAAGAAGTTTTAAAATCGAAACCAAAGTCGGGCGAACTTGGTTTGATGTTGAGTTTTGGTCCTGGTTTTACCGCACAA
>JAIXTU010000123.1 GCA_027483785.1 Flavobacterium sp. | reverse complement strand
TGATAAATGAGGTATTTCTGGCGCTGATTCTTGAATTCGATTAAGCCGCTTTCCCAGGTCGGGCGAATTTCGGACGCCGACATGCCGCTCTCGATTTGCTGCTGCAATTGGGCAGTTCCGGCAAGTCGTTCGAAATACGACGTAAAAAATTTCGACTTATCCGGCGTGTCTTTGTAAGCCTGAATGAGCCATTTCAGCTCCAAACGATCGATAAACGGATGTTCAGTTAAATCTTCACCATAACAATCTTTTCCGTTGTACGGCGGATTTTTACTACCTAAATTCGGCTCGGGCGTGAAGCAAAACGTGTAATTTGTGAGGTACGGCGAGCCAAAAATTTGAAACTGCTTGTTGGTACCGCGACCCACGCTCACATTGGTGCCTTCGAACAAGCAAAGCGAAGCATATAAGTTGATAGACAAATCGTTAGGTAGGTTAGGCGAGGGGCGAACCGGCAGCGAATACGGCATGTCGCGCAAATAGCCCGAACACGCAATTACATACAGCATACACTTTTTTCCGTTTGCCAACCAGCCTTCGCCGTTGATCATACGCGCGTATTCGCCGATGGTCATTCCGTGCAAAACCGGCACCGGATGCATGCCTACAAACGATTTTTTTTCGGGCTCGAGTATGGGTCCGTCGACAATCTTCCCGTTCGGATTCGGACGGTCAAGAACCACTACGGCGATGCCTTTTTCGGCACAGGCTTCCATTAAATAGTGCAAGCTACTGATGTACGTGTAAAAGCGCACGCCAACGTCTTGCAGATCGAAAACCATAATGTCGATGCCGTCGAGTTGCTCCGGAGTAGGTTTCTTTTTGTCGCCATACAGCGAGATGATCGGCAAATTGGTTTTGGTGTCTTTGCCGTCGGAGATGAGTTCACCGTTGTCGGCTGTACCTCTAAATCCGTGTTCAGGCGCGTAAATTTTCGTGAGATTTACTTTTTTTTCAATGAGGAAATCAACCAAGTTTTTACCTTCCACCACAGCCGATTGGTTGGTGAGTACGCCCACGCGCTTGCCTTCGAGTAGTTTGCTGTAGCCGTTAAAATTAAGTGCGCCTACGCCAAAAATTTCGGTCGGAGGTTCTTGCGTAACGATACTTTCAATGATTTCGGGTTCTTTAGCAACAGTATTTACGTGCTGCGGTTTAGCTGCAAGGGTTGTTTTTGCGGTTGTGCATGAATAGTTTAGCATCAGCAAAAGCAGGGCCGACGCTAGAGTCCAGGCGTTTTTGTGTACTTTCGGGAAAATCGATCTCGTGTTCAAGGCAGTTTTGGCTAATTTTATCGCGAATTTAAATAGTGCTTCTAGTGAATACGCCATTGTTTATCGCATCTAGACTCGTCAAATCAAAAGGGCGTAAAAATAGTATATCTGGTCCTATAATTAAAATAGCAATTTCGGCAATTGCGATAAGCATGCTGATGATGGTAGTTTCGATTGCTAGCGGCATTGGTTTGCAACGTAAAATCAGAGAGAAAATTGCGGCGTTTAATGGGCATATTTCGATTTCAAATTTTGATGAGAACGAGAGTAAGGTGTCGGTAAATCCGATATCTACTAAGCAATCGTTTTATCCGAAGTTCACCGCCATACCTGAAGTCACACATATTCAAGGTGTAGCTACTAAAGCGGGAATAATACGTACACCGAAAGCTTTCGAAGGCATCGTGTTTAAAGGTGTTGGTGCTGATTTTAAGTGGGATAATTTTGATGAGTATCTCATTGCCGGTAGGTTGCCGAAGTACGAAAGTGCAATGAGCAACGAAGTTTTGTTGTCGGAATATCTGGCAAACCGGTTGGGATTAAAAGTGGGTTCAAAGTTTGTGACGTTTTTTATGCGCGATTCGGCGGCAACACAACCTTTTCGACGAAGCTTCAATGTGGTAGGAATCTATAATAGCGGATTCAAAGATTTTGATCAATCGTATGTCATTGGCGATTTGAAGCACATTCAGCGCATGAATAAATGGAGTACCGATCAAGTAGGCAACTTTGAGTTGTTTGTTTCCGACTTTGATCGTTTAAAGGAAATAGGCGAATTGGTGTATGAGGAAATTCCGTCGACACTCAATGCGGTTACGATTTTAAAGAGCCACAGTTTTTTATTCGAGTGGATGGCTTTATTTGACTTTAATATTATGCTGATTATTGGCTTTATGGTTGTAGTGTGTAGCATTAATATGAGTGTAGCCTTATTGGTACTCATTTTAGAAAAAACGAAATTAGTTGGCATGCTAAAAGCCTTAGGTGCGGGCAATTGGTTTATTCGAAAAGTTTTTATTTATCAAGCCTTTTTCTTAATTGGCCGCGGTTTGCTCATTGGTAATGCTCTTGGGTTGTTGGCAGTTGGGTTGCAATATTATTTTGGACTTGTGGAGTTAAATCCCGACAGTTATTATGTTAAAGTGGCGCCAGTCTTTTTGAATGTACCGCTTATTTTATTGGTTAATCTGCTTACTATTGGCGTTTGTTTGTTGGTTTTAGTGGTTCCGTCTTATTTAATAACTAAGATTTCGCCGGTTAAAGCCATTACGTATTCTTAATTTTTATTTGGGCATCCCCTCGCCCGAGTAGTGGCAGTAATT
>JAIXTU010000307.1 GCA_027483785.1 Flavobacterium sp. | reverse complement strand
TGAGGTACCTCGGTCTCCAAAAGAAAATACGCCCTGGAATCTAGTCATGGTCTGAAGAAATTCCGACCATGACTACTTGTAATCAACTATTTAAATGATTTCTGACTTTAATTTTTAAATCGAGTTCAGGTTAAACGGCATTTGGACTGCGGACTTGCAACGAATAGCGGGAAATGCTGCCCCGAAAAACACATTTACGCACTAACACTTCAAAAAACGTCAACGCAAGTGCCTATATCGTTTAAAAATAAAATTCTCTTGATCTAAAACCCAGAAAACGCCGTCTCAAACGCCGTTCCCACAACAACCATCGTAGCGCCAGATCGGTACGCTGCTTCTAGTGCTGTCGTGTTGCGTATACCGCCACCAACCAATATGGGTAAATCGACCGTTTTAAAAACCTGGTCAATAACCGACTCTCGGACGGGAACCGAAGCTCCACTACCGGCTTCTAAATACAGCAGCTTAAAACCCAAAAGCTGTGCCGCAAAAGCCGTATCGAGAATTAATTCAATGTTTTCTTGCGATAACGGCAGCGTTTCCGAAACCCGCTGCACCGCACTCTCCGTTCCGCCGTCGAGCAATAAATAAGCGGTGGGCATTATCTCGTAAGGCGCTTGTCGTAAAACGGCGGCCGCTCGAACCTGCTGCTCAATTAAATATTCCGGATTTCTCCCCGAAAGCAAGCTCAAAAACAATAATCCGTCGGCGGAGTTTGATAATTGTTCGTAATTGCCCGGAAATAAAAGTACCGGTAAGTTTGTTTTCGCTTTCAAGGCACGAACCAAAGTGTCGGTTTCGGTGCCACTACCGGTGCTTCCGCCTACTAAAAAATGGGTAACTGCAAGTGAGTCAATTCGTTGAAAAAAATCCGGTAAGTCGGCAACGGCTTGCTTTTCCGGATCTAATAGTATCGCCAACAAACGCTTGCCCGACTGTCTTGCAGCCACTAATTCTTCTAAAATACTCATATCAGGTAAGTGGCAACTACCAATTTGTAATCGGCAATTGATTCAAAATAAATGGTAAAACCGGTTTGTTGGCCGTTAAAATCGAGAACAGCCGTTGTTTCTTGCGCGTCTAACGAAAATTCCGAAACGGCAATATGATGGTTAAAGCTAATTCCCGGTTCATTTACAATCTTGAAAATCGCTTCTTTAACACCCCAAATTACAGTTAGTTTGTCTAAGTAATCGGAGGCCGTAACGTCTAAAAACCAGGCTTCGTTTTTGGTAAACTTTTGCGCTATGCGTCCAACTACAGGTTTCACGTGTTCGATGTCGATTCCCACCGGAACCTCCGCCAAAGCCAGTGCTGAATATTGTGCTGAATGCGTAATGGACACCTGCGTACCGTCTATTAAAAGCGGTTTTCCCGTTTCGTGATAATATAAATCAGTATCGGTATAACCATTTGCTTCCAGCAACTTACGAATGGATAAAAACCCTTTTTGATGTACGAGCGATTTCATGCCGTCGAGTCGTTGTAAATTTTTCTGCGTAAGCGATTGCACAGCCAAATCAGATCGCGACTCGGTAATGTCCCAAACCGAAACGCGAATGTTCAACTTATAATGAAACGTGCTGTATAAAGGCATCTTAAATCAATTCGTTATCTGTCAATTGCTTACCGTAGTAAACAAGTCTTAAATTTTAACCAAATTCAACAACTTCCAAAGGATTATCGTACTTTTGCGCCGAAAATTATAGACAAAGATAAACAATGAGTACAACCACAATGCCGTATGTTGCTTACAAAGTAAAGGATATTTCGCTTGCTGCTTGGGGCCGAAAGGAAATTGAATTAGCAGAAGCTGAAATGCCAGGATTAATGGCACTTCGTGAAGAATATAAAGATTCACAGCCGTTAAAAGGCGCGCGCATCGCAGGATGTTTGCACATGACCATTCAAACCGCAGTTCTAATCGAAACGTTAATTGCTTTAGGAGCTGAGGTTACTTGGTCGAGCTGTAACATTTTCTCTACACAAGATCAAGCTGCGGCCGCTATTGCTGCTGCGGGAATTCAAGTATATGCTTGGAAAGGAATGGACGACGAGTCGTTTGATTGGTGTATCGAGCAAACGCTTTTCTTTGGTGAAGAGCGCAAGCCACTTAACATGATTCTTGACGATGGTGGCGATTTAACCAATATGGTATTCGATCGTTACCCAGAGCTTATCGCAGGAATTCGCGGTTTGAGCGAAGAAACTACAACGGGTGTTCACCGTTTGTACGAGCGCGTGAAGAATGGTACGTTACCAATGCCAGCAATTAACGTGAACGACTCGGTTACAAAATCGAAATTCGATAACAAATACGGCTGTAAAGAATCGGCTGTAGATGCGGTTCGTCGTGCAACCGACATCATGTTAGCCGGTAAGCGTGTCATTGTTTGCGGATATGGCGATGTTGGAAAAGGTACTGCGGCATCGTTCCGCGGCGCTGGTTCTATCGTTACTGTTACCGAAATCGACCCAATTTGTGCGCTTCAAGCAGCAATGGACGGTTTCGAAGTAAAGAAATTAGACTCGGTTATTAAAACTGCCGATATCGTAATTACTACTACTGGAAACAAAGACATCGTTGTGGCACGCCACTTCGAAGCTATGAAAGATAAAACCATCGTTTGTAACATCGGTCACTTCGACAACGAAATCGACATGGCTTGGTTAAACGAGAATTACGGTCATACGAAAGACGAAATCAAGCCTCAGGTTGATCGTTATAACATCAACGGTCGCGACATCATCATCTTGGCCGAAGGACGTTTAGTTAACTTAGGTTGCGCTACAGGTCACCCAAGTTTTGTAATGAGTAACTCCTTTACCAACCAAACTTTGGCGCAAATCGAGTTGTGGAACCACGCCGATCGTTACGAAAACAACGTGTACATGCTTCCAAAGCACCTCGACGAAAAAGTAGCAGCTTTGCACTTAGAGAAGTTGGGCGTTGAGTTAGAAACACTTAACGAAGAGCAAGCGGCTTACATCGGGGTTACACCTCAAGGACCGTTTAAACCAGAATACTACCGTTACTAGTCCGCTAGATAACCACACATATAAAGCCGTTTCAGAAAATGAAGCGGCTTTTTTATTTGAAGAAAAATGTAAATGAGTATAGTTATTTGGGCGCGCCGGCAAACGAGTCTTCGCTACGCAAAAATTGTGCAGCCGTCACGTGTTCCGCTTTATCTTTTTGGCAAAAAAGTAGAGGAAATTCCATAACGCCAAAAAGGATATCGCTGCACCCGTTCGCGCGGAATAGAATCGAAAAAATAGAAAAAAGCGAAAGAATGGAAAAAGCGCAAAACCGCTTTACTAACTTTTCGTAACCCCTCGCGTCCATTGCGGTTAAAGCGTACGAAAAGTCGGTTCGGGTGGGAACATGAAACGTTAAATGGTGAACGTTGCAAAGTCTAGCTTCTAGCTTCTATTTTCTAGCTTCTATTTTCTAGCTTCTAAAAATGGAGCACAACGTCACCCAAAGTATTACACAAAGTACACAATGTTTGCCTTCAACAAGCTCCAAAATGAATTATCGTAAAGTGGGAACGATACGAAGTCTATTTTCTAGCTTCTCGTCTCTAGTTTCCCCCAACACGATACGTAAAGTGGCAAACCCATCAAAATC
>JAIXTU010000191.1 GCA_027483785.1 Flavobacterium sp. | reverse complement strand
CTAACGAATGTAAGTGCTTTTTCTTTTTTTTTATTACGGCTTTTCCGTAAAAAAGATGGCTTTCAGTTGAAAAAAGTTCCCTGATCTAGGATTATTTGCGCAGCTTTCCCGCTATGCATACCACGAATTCTCCTTTTATCGCTTTCGCAGAAAAATGAGCGGTCAATTCAATTGCGGTTCCGCGAACGTTTTCTTCGTGTAATTTCGAAAGTTCCCGACTGCAACTAACTTGTCGATCTTCGCCAAAATACGTTTTTATTTCCTCTAAAGTTTTCAACAATTTATGAGGAGAAACATACAAAACCACCGTTCGTACTTCTTCGGCGAGTTCAAGTAAACGCGTTTGCCGACCTTTTTTTTCGGGGAGAAATCCTTCGAAAACGAAGCGATCTGATGGAAAGCCGCTGTTCACCAACGCCGGAACAAAAGCCGTTGCACCCGGTAAGGTTTCGACTGGTATGCCGTTCTCCACGCAAGCACGAACCAGTAAAAATCCTGGATCTGAAATTGCAGGAGTTCCCGCATCACTAATTAAAGCAAGTACATTCCCGTTTTGCAGTTTTTGAATCAAACCACTTACGGTTTGATGTTCGTTATGCATGTGGTAACTCGACATCGGCGCGGAAATCTCAAAGTGCTTGAGTAATTTCCCGCTATTTCGGGTGTCTTCAGCCAAAATTAAATCGGCTGCTTTTAACACCTCGATAGCTCGGTAGGTCATATCGCCCAGATTTCCGATCGGCGTTGGAACAACAAATAATTTACCAGTCATTATTACGAAAAGCGTCTTTTTATGATGTCTAAAAATCGCTCTACATATTCATCCTTTCCATTCCAATTATTGTAATCAGGACGCACCATTTCGTCAATAAAATCGACTGCTTCTTCGTAAGAATTAAACGTGCTGAGCTGAGAAACAACACGGTTCATGTCTTCTGCGCTTCCGCCGAAAAGATTGCGCTCAAATCCGATTCGGTCGTTTAGCCCAATCTGAAAACTGCGCAACCCATTTTCGGGCTGCGTTTCAAATGAAACCGACTTAGTTTCCTCCACTTCGGTTGCCGCAGTGAAAATAGGTTCAAACGATAAGTCAACAGCCGGAGCTTTAACTTCTTCAATAGGCAAATCAAAAGGTGTTTCGATGCTTTCAACTACATCCTCAGCTTCAATCCGTGTTTCAAGAACAATTTCTTCTTCTTCAGATTCCTCTACCACTTCTGCGAAAGCGGGCTCTTGACTTTGAGTTTCCTCAATTACAGGAACGGCATCTGAAACTTTGTCGAAAATAGGTTCGGTATAATCGCTACCCAATAAATCGGCGAGACTAATTTGTTTTGGTGCTTCGCTGCGCGTCTCAAATGCGGGAACAGCTATAAGTTCGGGTGTTGTTTCCGGTTCGGGATTTTCGTCAACAACAGGTGCGGCCGTTTCTTCTTCGACCAAGGAAATTTCGAAAACTTCCTCAACCACAGCTTCAGAAATCGGGGTTTCTTTTTCTTCTGCGACAGCGGTTTCCAAAACAGTAGCTGCTGGCTTTTCGTAATGTTCGACAACTAAATCTTGAATCTCAGCCTTGCCAATGGTAGGCATAACGGAGCCAAATTGCGTTTCTACAAAAAGTAAAACACTTAATTTCTCGTACAAGTTTTTAGCTTCTTCGTGCAAAACCCGAAGATCTGAGCTGTCTTTTAGTTTCAAAACACGGTGCGCAATGCTAATTAATTCGCCTTCTACTTTCTTTTTCATAAACACGAAGCGGTTGTAAATTTTCTTTTCTATTGATAAACAGTTGTTCTGCGAAGCCGAGATTCTACATTCACGTATAGAAAATTTGGCTACATTTGAAACGCTGAGCTGGGGTTAAAAATGATCGCACAACGGCTACAAAGTAATAAAATCTAATCAGTTTCAACTTCACAATTGCCGAAAAATGTTTCTTGAAAATACCGTTAATCACAAAGAGCAGTTTGGATGGATAGAAGTTATTTGCGGCTCCATGTTTTCGGGAAAAACCGAAGAGCTCATCCGACGACTCAAGCGCGCGCAATTTGCCAAGCAGAAAGTTGAAATTTTTAAACCTGCAATCGACACACGCTACCACGACGAAATGGTAGTTTCGCACGATGCAAATGAAATTCGTTCCACGCCGGTTCCTGCCGCAGCCAATATTCGCTTGTTGGCGCAAGGTTGCGATGTGGTTGGCATCGATGAGGCGCAATTCTTTGACGATGAAATTATTACCGTTTGTAACGATTTAGCAAACAGCGGTATTCGGGTAATTGTTGCCGGTTTGGATATGGATTTTAAAGGAAATCCGTTTGGTCCCATGCCTGCCTTGATGGCCACCGCCGAATACGTCACGAAAGTGCACGCCGTTTGTACGCGTACCGGAAATTTGGCTCACTACAGTTTCCGTAAAACCGATAACGACAAACTTGTTTTGCTTGGCGAAACCGAAGAATACGAACCGTTATCGCGCGCAGCTTACTACAACGCCATTCGCGAACAAGCCGAGAACAAGAGCGAACCTTCAAACGAACTATCGTAATGTTTTCGTGGAAAGAAATTTGTTCGTTACTGAATAAAACCGAAATACCAACGGACGACTATTTCTTTACACATATTTCCACCGATTCACGATCGGGTAACAACAACGAAAAAACAATTTTCTTTGCTTTAAGCGGACCAAATTTTAACGGTGCCGATTTTATCGAAAAAGCCGCCGAACAAGGTGTCCGCTACTTTGTGAGCGAACAAAATTACCGCGGAAAAGTATCCAGTATTCAGGTACTGCTCGTTCCCAATGTTTTGCAAGCCCTTCAAAAACTAGCCGCTTCGCACCGCGCAAAATTTGCCTTACCCGTAATTGCCATAACAGGCAGTAACGGCAAAACAGTAGTAAAAGAATGGCTGTACTACTTGCTTTCGCCGGATTATTATATTGCTAAAAGTCCGAAAAGTTATAATTCTCAAGTGGGCGTGGCGCTGTCTGTACTCACTCTCGAACAACAACACACCCTGGGGATTTTTGAAGCAGGAATTTCAACCACCAACGAAATGCAGGCACTTGCCGACATGCTACAACCTGAAATAACGATTTTAACGAATATTTACTCGGCTCACGACGCAGGTTTCGAGAATCGAGCGCAGAAATTTTCAGAAAAAGCAAAACTCTACACATCGGCTCGTTTGGTGATCGGTGAATACGAGACATTTGAACAATTTACCACAATCGATCAGCGTTTTTACACGTGGAGTTTCTCGAGTAAATCGGCCCGGGTTTATATTCAGAAAAAAGAGCTCGAACACACAACGAGGCTTCAAATACAGGGTAATTCAAAAACGTTTTCTTTAAGCTTGCCGTTTACCGACGGCGCTTCGATACAAAATGCAGCACATTGCATTACAACCATGCTGGCGCTGGAAATTGATTTTCAAACCATCGCAAATCGAATTAGTTCGTTGCCTCAAATCAACATGCGTTTGTCGATTAAAAACGGCGTGCGCAACTTACAAATCATAGACGATTCGTATAGTGCCGACTTACAATCGCTGCAAATAGCGCTCGACTTTTTGAAAAATCAGTCTTCGGCACTAAAAAAGATACTGGTTTTGTCTGATTTTGCAGAGTCGGATGCCAATACGCTAACAAAAATCGAGCAATTATTACATCAATATGATTTAGCCGAGATAGTTACAGTGGGGGAACGGTCTCGTGAAATTAAAGGAACAGCATTGCGAAAGCATTTTGAAACTACAGCCGATTTTTTACAAGACGAAACACTTCGCAGCTGGTCGAATGCTTCGGTTTTAATAAAAGGTGCTCGGAAATTTGAATTCGAGAAAACCCTCAAAATTCTCGAACAGCAAAAGCACGAAACCGTACTTGAAATTAACTTGAGTGCGTTAACGCATAATCTAAATCACTATAAATCGAAGCTAAAACCTGGCGTGAAACTCATGGTCATGGTAAAAGCTTTTGGCTACGGAAACGGCGGAGAAGAAATTGCGCGATTGCTCGAGTTTAACAAAGTTGATTACTTAGGAGTAGCGTTTGCCGACGAAGGTGTGAAACTCCGACAGGCGGGAATTTCGGTTCCGATTATGGTTTTGAATCCAGAATCGACAGCTTTCGACGAGATTATTCAATATCAGTTGGAACCTGAAATCTATAGTTTTCGTGCCTTGAACGCTTTCGCGGAAGCAACGCGAAAAATTGGAGTAACGGCGTATCCAGTTCACGTAAAAATCGATACAGGCATGCATCGGCTGGGTTTCACGCCAGACTCTGTTTCCGATTTAGCTCAAGAACTTTCAAACTTACCCGAGTTGGCAGTGAAATCGGTTTTATCGCACTTGGCCGCTAGCGATGATCTAAACGAACGTTCGTTTACAGAACAGCAAATCGAACGATTTTTACAGGCAACTGAAGTTCTCCAAAAGCAATTGTCGAAAAAGTTCTACAGACATATTTTAAACACGTCTGGACTCATAAATTATCCCGAAGCGCAATTTGAAATGGTTCGCTTGGGAATTGGTTTATATGGATTGGCTTCTAGTGAAGAAGAACAAAATCAACTCGAAACGGTTGGAACACTAAAGTCGATTATCTCGCAAATTCATGAGCTTCAAGCCGGCGAAACGGTAGGATATAATCGGCGATTCAAAGCAAAAGATAAGACATCAATTGCCACAATACCAATAGGTTACGCGGATGGAATTCCCAGATTTTGGGGTAACGAAAAAGGCTATGTGGTAATAAACGAACAACAAGCACCAATTGTTGGGTCGGTTTGTATGGACATGTTAATGGTTGATGTAACGAATGTGGTTTGTAAGGAAGGCGACGCGGTAATCATCTTCGGAAAGCGTCCTACTGTTCAAGAAATTGCCGAAGCGGGAAGTACAATTGGCTATGAAATTCTAACCGGCATTTCCCAGCGCGTGAAAAGAATTTTTTTCCGCGAATAAGGATTTTAGTACTTTCACAATTATTAACCAAAAAACCACAAAAGATGGGAATGATTTCTGAATTTAAAGCCTTTGCTATGCGAGGCAATGTCGTTGACCTTGCTATCGGGGTAATTATTGGAGCGGCATTTAGCAAAATTGTCACTTCTTTCATCGACGACGTGCTAACACCATTACTATTAAAACCCGTTCTAGAAGCAGCGAATTTGAGTAAACTCGAAGAGTTAACTATTTTCGGAACCGTAAAATACGGCTTGTTTTTATCCGCCGTAATCAACTTTGTGATCGTGGCATTTGTTTTATTTCTTGTAATTAAAGGAATTAATGCGGCTCGTAAGAAAGAAGCTGAAGCGCCTGCAGCTCCGCCAGCACCAAGTAACGAAGAAAAGTTACTTATGGAAATTCGCGACGCACTAAAAAATAAATAAGAGCTATTTTACATGCTCAGATTTTATTGTAGGAAACGAAATTCATACCGCTCACTACATATTCTAACTTAAGCCATCCCACAAGGATGGTTTTTCTTTATTGTATCATAAAATTCTAGTTCGAATCGGAGTGTATTCGCTAATTTTGCGAAGTTTAAAAATTATCAAAATGAAAGTTGCAGTTGTTGGTGCCACCGGAATGGTTGGCGAAATCATGTTACAAGTTCTTGAAGAGCGTAATTTTCCAGTTTCCGAGCTAATACCAGTTGCATCTGAGAAATCGGTTGGAAAGAAAATTTCGTTTAAAGGTCAGGAATATACCGTTGTTTCTCTCGAAACTGCTGTTGCCATGAAACCACACATAGCACTTTTTTCAGCCGGTGGCGGCACCTCGCTCGAATGGGCGCCAAAGTTCGCAGAAGCAGGAACTACAGTTATCGATAATTCGTCGGCTTGGCGAATGGATCCGACGAAAAAGCTTGTCGTTCCTGAAATCAACGCACAAGTGCTAACCGCTGCCGATAAAATTATTGCCAATCCGAATTGTTCAACGATCCAAATGGTTATGGCCTTGGCGCCGTTACACAAAAAATACCAAATAAAGCGAATCGTTGTATCTACCTATCAGTCGATTACCGGAACGGGTGTTAAAGCTGTTAAACAACTCGAAAATGAATTCGCGGGAATAAGCGGTGAAATGGCTTATAAATACCAAATTCACAAAAATGCAATTCCGCAATGCGACGTCTTTGAAGATAACGGCTACACGAAAGAAGAAATGAAACTCGTTCGCGAAACACAGAAAATATTGAACGATAACAGTATTGCCGTAACTGCAACGGCCGTTCGTGTGCCTGTTGTAGGCGGTCACTCGGAAGCGGTGAACGTAGCGTTCGAAAATGATTTTGAACTAGCGGATGTTCGAAATATTCTTGAACAAACTCCGGGCGTAACTTTAGTCGACAATATTCAAGAATTTGAATATCCGATGCCGCTATTTGCACAACATAAAGATGATGTCTTTGTGGGGCGTATTCGCCGCGATGAAAGCCAGCCAAACACACTAAATCTGTGGATAGTTGCCGACAACTTACGAAAAGGAGCAGCTACAAACACGATTCAAATAGCAGAATATTTGGTAGCAAACAAAATCGGGGTATAAGAATCCGATACTTATTTGTGAATTGAATTCGTAAATATTTAGTAATTTAGGAAACTATTAATCATTTTCCTATTAAGTTAAGTTGAACGCTAAAATGTTTACGCTATGAATTCACAGTTTACCAAAATCGTTCGTATTTTTTTAGGCATCGTGTTATTGTTCAGTGGAGCCAATAAATTTTTTGAGTTTTTGCCCAATCCCGAAGCCGACTTTCTGGATTCATTTGGCGAAGTTTCCTATCTGCTAACCTTTGTCGGAGCTCTTGAAATTGTAATTGCAGGTCTTCTATTAGCAAAAAAGTGGGTTGCCTTCAGCCTAATTTTACTTGCGCCGATTTCAATCAACATTTTGCTATTTCACTTGTACGTGCACCCAAGCACTATTGCTCCGGCGGTAGTTATTGGTTTGTTTAATGCGATTTTAATCTATAAGCACTGGCCGCAATACCGTCCACTATTTATGTAGTTAGCGGCATTCTATTTAACGTGAGTTCGATATAAAAATCAAAGTTAGAAATCATTTAAATAGTTGATTACAAGGCGTATTTTCTTTGGGATATCAAGGTATCTCAAAAAAACACAACGCAGTAAGCGACTGTTTAAATGATTAGCTATATATAATAGTGCATCGAAATTATTAGTAGCCAATCTAAAGCTTTCATTTCAAGCGATCTAACAAAGGTTTTTATGTCGAACTCACGTTATTTACTATTGAAGCCATTTTTAATAGAATGGTTTGACAGACAATCTCCAGTCAAGGCATTCTTTATTTTGGTTGAACTGCGTGCTGAGAGTGATTTTTAATCCTATTCGAGTTAATACGTTTTCTTTACTAACTTGCCACTAAATTTTAAATCGTATGAAAGTAGTGGCAATTTCTGTATTCTTGGGTCTTTCGTTCGCCTCGCTTGCGCAGAACAGAAGCGAATATCAATATCCAAACACACGCAGAGGATCGGAATCGGACGTGTATTTTGATTTAAAAGTCGATGATCCCTATCGATGGCTTGAAGACGATCGTTCGGACGAAACCGCAGCTTGGGTAATCGCGCAAAACAAAACTACTGCCAAATATCTGGAGCGCATTTCCTTTAAAGACGAAATCAGAAATGCGCTGGAAAAGAAAATGAACTATGAGAAAGTTTCGGCTCCTTTCGTTCGTGGAAACTACACCTACTATTATAAAAACAACGGATTGCAAAATCAATCTGTACTTTTTCAAATCGACAAAAACGGAAATGAAAAAGTTTTCCTCGATCCAAATACTTTCGCTAAAGACGGAACCACGTCGCTAGGAGATGTGTCTTTTTCTCCAGACGGAAGCCTAGTAGCCTATTCTATTTCTGAAGGTGGTAGCGATTGGCGAAAAATCCGCGTTATTGATGTAGAAACAAGAAAACCAATTGGTAATGAATTAGTAGACGTTAAATTTAGCGGCGTTTCTTGGTATAAAAACGAAGGCTTTTACTATTCGAGTTACGACAAACCAAAAGGCAGCGAACTTTCTGCAAAAACCGATCAACACAAGCTTTATTACCACAAACTCAAGGAGCCTCAAAGTAAAGATAAACTGATTTTTGGTGAAGAAATCAAACGCCGATATGTAGGGGGGTATGTAACCGAAGATCAACGTTATTTGTTTATTTCAGCGGCAAACTCTACTTCTGGAAACGAGCTTTATTCTATAGACCTCACTAGTAAAGATCGGAAAATCGTTCCGCTTCAAACAGGGTTCGAATATGATTTAGATGTTTTAGACACAGAAGGAAACTACGCCATTGCTAGCACCAATAAAGAAGCTCCAACCGTACGAGTGGTTCGAATCGACCTTCAAAATCCCGCAAAGCCATGGAATACAATTATTAAAGCTGCAGAAAACGTGCTTTCAGCGTCTACAGGCGGCGGTTTTATTTTTGCTTCCTATTTGCAAGATGCGAATACAGCCGTTTTTAAATACGACTACAACGGTAATTTTATATCAAACATAAAACTGCCTGGTTTAGGAACGGCTTCAGGTTTTTCTGCAAAAAAGAAAGAAACAACCTTGTTCTATTCGTTTACAAACTACGTCACACCAGGAGCTATCTATAAACTCGACATTAAGGAAGGAACTTCAGAACTCTTCAAAGCTCCAAAAGTTAATTTCAACCCTGATAAGTACGTTTCTGAACAAGTTTTCTATGTATCTAAAGACGGTGAAAAAATTCCGATGACTATAACTTACCGCAAGGGTATTCGAAAAGACGGAAGTAATCCGACAATTCTCTACGGTTACGGAGGTTTCAATATCAACTTAACACCGCAATTTTCTCCAACCGTTGCTGTATGGCTCGAAATGGGAGGCATTTACGCAGTAGCCAATATTCGTGGCGGCGGCGAGTACGGTAAAAGATGGCACGACGCCGGACGACAATTCAACAAACAAAACGTATTTGACGATTTTATTGCCGCAGCCGAATACCTGTCTAAAGAAAAATATACTTCCCCACAGCAATTGGCCTTGCGCGGCGGTTCTAACGGCGGATTACTCGTGGGTGCAGTAATGACACAGCGCCCAGACGTTGCCAAAGTGGCAATTCCAGCAGTTGGTGTACTCGATATGTTGCGTTATCACACCTTTACAGCGGGTGCAGGTTGGGCATACGATTACGGTACAGTTGCCGACAGTAAAGAAATGGCAGCTTATCTTCTAAAATATTCGCCGGTGCACAACGTACGAGCTGGCGTACAATACCCAGCAACCATGATTTTAACCGGCGATCACGACGATCGTGTAGTACCTGCTCACAGTTTCAAATTTGCGGCCGAGTTACAATCAAAACAATCGGGAGAAAATCCAACGCTTATCCGTATCGCAACCAACGCAGGGCACGGAGCAGGAACACCACTTGCCAAAGTAATCGACGAAACAACCGATGTCTACGCATTTATCCTGTACAATTTTGGCTACCGCGGTATGCCACAATAGGGAAATGGAAAGAAAACGAATAACAAAACGCTACTCGATTGAGTAGCGTTTTTTATTACGAAAGCCTCGCCGGATCGTTCTTTAAATAATTACTGATCAAGTAATGTCCAAGATAAATTACAGGCGTTAGTAAAACCGCTAAAGACAATTTAAACGTATAACCTGTTAGCGCCGAGCTTATAAACGTATCAAAATCGATTTTCCCGGGCAAGTAAAATGCGATTCCCAAAACTACAAACGAATCAATTAATTGTGAAATGACCGTCGAACCCGTACTGCGCAACCAAATTTTCGATCCGCCTGTTTTCGATTTTACGAAATTGAAAATCGTTACGTCTATGAGTTGCGACAATAAAAAAGCAGCGATACTTCCCACAATAATCCACATACTTTGGCCAAAAACCGCAGTAAAAGCCTCATCTGAAACCGGCGAAATTCCTTTGGCTGCCGGTACGCTGATGGCAACAAATAACAAAATAAAAGCGTAAACAATTAAGCCCGAAGTGATAAACGATAGCTTCTGAACTCCTTGCTTGCCAAAATACTCATTAATTAAATCAGTGGTTAAAAAAACAATCGGCCAAGGAATAATTCCGATGCTCATAACAAACGGCCCAATTTGAGAAGATCCAAATTCAAACGGCCCGATTTCAATAAGCTTCCCGCCAATTAATTCTGCTACAACGGCATTAGTTATGAAAATTCCGCACAGTATTACAAAAACTAAATCCTTTCTGGTTTTAAACATAAATGGGCTTTGTGTAAAGATATAATTAAAAAAGTATCCTGCTTCTCGAGCGTATAAGATCAATGTAAATATCTGTGAATCAGCAATAAATTAAAAATTCTTGTCTCGCAAAAAATGTATTAAATGAACTTCTGCTCGCGTTCTGGTGCGTTCTTTGTTAGTCTTGAACCCAACCAAATCTCTTTTTCATTTCTTTTTTAGAAAACAAAAGCGCGAATTTACATCGCTGCTCCTTAAACCATTCCAAAACAATTGTTATATCCTTACGAAATCGAGATAGTTTAGCTAAATTTGCAGCCGAATTGTAATTCACTTCTATGAAACCAGATTTATTCCAAGCACCGGATTATTATTTGTTAGATGATTTATTGACCGAAGAACACAAACTCGTGCGCGATGCCGCTCGTGCTTGGGTTAAACGCGAAGTTTCGCCCATCATCGAAGATTATGCACAAAGAGCCGAATTCCCAAAGCAAATCATTAAAGGTCTTGCCGAAATCGGCGGATTTGGGCCATACATCCCAGAAGAATACGGCGGAGCTGGTTTAGATCAAATTTCATACGGACTCATCATGCAGGAAATCGAACGCGGCGATTCAGGCGTACGTTCTACCTCTTCCGTGCAATCGTCGCTCGTCATGTATCCGATCTGGAAGTACGGAAACGAAGAACAACGCCAAAAATACCTTCCAAAATTAGCCAGCGGCGAAATGATGGGCTGCTTCGGATTAACCGAACCTGATTTTGGTTCGAATCCTGGTGGTATGGTTACCAATTTCAAAGACATGGGCGATCATTACTTGCTAAACGGCGCAAAACTGTGGATTTCTAACGCTCCGTTTGCCGATATCGCTGTTGTTTGGGCTAAAAACGAAGAAGGTCGCATTCACGGCTTAATCGTAGAGCGCGGTATGGAAGGCTTCTCAACGCCGGAAACACACAACAAATGGTCGTTACGCGCTTCGGCTACGGGCGAGCTCATTTTTGCCGATGTAAAAGTTCCTAAAGAAAATTTATTGCCAAATAAAAGTGGTTTGGGCGCGCCACTAGGCTGCCTCGACTCAGCGCGTTACGGAATTGCTTGGGGTGCTATCGGTGCGGCAATGGATTGCTACGACACTGCTTTACGTTACGCCAAAGAACGCATTCAGTTTGACAAGCCAATCGCTGCAACGCAATTACAACAAAAGAAATTAGCCGAAATGATTACCGAAATCACCAAAGCGCAGTTGCTAACGTGGCGTTTAGGTGTACTCCGCAACGAAGGCCGCGCTACAACGGCGCAAATTTCGATGGCAAAGCGCAATAACGTGGAAATGGCGGTAAACATCGCTCGCGAAGCACGCCAAATTTTAGGTGGTATGGGAATCACAGGCGAATACAGCATCATGCGTCACATGATGAACCTCGAATCGGTACTAACTTACGAAGGCACGCACGACATTCACTTGTTAATCACCGGATTAGACATCACCGGACACTCGGCTTTCAAATAATAGAAACATAGTTTTCAATGAAGAACGCGCTCTTTAAAGGCGCGTTTTTTATTTGATCAGAGTTTTATTTGGGCGTATCGGCGGGTAATTTTGCGCAACAAACAATACGTCCTTACGCCCGCCGCCGCGCTTTCCGTTCCAAAAAAATACGCTGCCATCTATTTTTGTAGTATTCAAAACGGCTTCCGCTGGTCGCCGTTTCTCAAAACAAAAATAAAATGGCAGCGCATTTTGTTTTCACTGCAATCGCTTACGCAGAAAATACGTTCAAACGTTTACTCTTCCGGCGCAAGCGCAACAGCCAAACCTTCAATCTCGGACGTAATGTGAATTTGGCAACCCAAACGGCTGTTGTCTTTAACAAAATTCGCTTCACTAAGCATCGCTTCTTCTTCATCCGATTTTTCGGGAAGTGCAACATCGTTTAGCACATAACATTGGCACGAAGCGCACATGGCCATACCACCGCAAATACCAATCGTTCCTTCGGGAGCCAATTCGTAAGCACGAACTACTTCCATCAAATTCATATTCATATCGGTCGGAACGGCAAGCGTGTGTGCAACGCCGTCGCGATCGGTAATGTGTAAGGTAATTTCGTTTTCCATGCTCGTTCTCGAATTTAATCGATGGCTTTTACTACGGCTTTTTCCGCTTCTTTTCGACTGCCGTCAAAACCATCAATTCCCGAAACAGTCGTGTATTTCATAACATACTTTTTACCCGGATTGAGTATTTGATACACGCTCTGACACATTAAGGTAGCTTCGTGAAAGCCACATAAAATCAGTTTTAATTTGCCGGGATACGTGTTCACATCGCCAATTGCGTAAATGCCCGGAACATTGGTTTGATAATCGAGTGCGTTGTTTACTTTAATAGCGTTCTTCTCGATTTCCAAACCCCAATTTGCAATCGGACCCAATTTCGGTGTGAGTCCAAACAACGGAATAAGGTAATCGCAAACCAGAGTACGCCGACTTCCGTTTTCGTCGATTGTAATCGATTCTAGTCTATCCGAACCGTGTAATTGAGCAACTTCGGCTGGTGTTATGAGCTTAATTTTACCTAAGTTTTTCAACTCTTGAACTTT
>JAIXTU010000049.1 GCA_027483785.1 Flavobacterium sp. | reverse complement strand
AAATGAAAACTTTAGATTGGCTACTAATAATTTCGATGCACTATTATTAATAGCTAATCATTTAAACAGTCGCTTACGTCGTTGTATTTTTTTGAGATACCTCGGTATCCCAAAGAAAATACGCCTTGTAATCAACTATTTAAATGATTTCTAACTTTGATTTTTGTATCGAACTCACGTTAAATAAAAAAACCACTCGTTGCTGAGTGGTTTGGTGGAGAATACCGGATTCGAACCGGTCACCTCTTGCCTGCCAGGCAAGCGCTCTAGCCAAATGAGCTAATCCCCCGATTGGTTGGCAAATATAACAGAATTTGTGTGAACTTTACAACCTGAAAGTTTTTGTATGACTATAGACTCTGCTTTTGTAAAAACGGATATCGCTAGCCGTGTTGCTACGATTACCTTCTACCACCCGCAAGGAAATTCATTTCCGAGCACACAGCTTGCCGATTTAACGCAAGCGCTCAACGAACTTTCGAACCGATCCGACATTGCTGTTATTGTGCTACAAAGCCACGGAAACTCGGCGTTTTGTGGCGGTGCTTCGTTCGACGAGCTTCTTCAAGTACACGATGAAACAACTGGAAAAGTGTTTTTTAGCGGTTTTGCCAATGTGATAAACGCCATGCGCAAATGTAAACATCCGATTGTAGGTCGCGCGCAAGGTAAAGCCGTTGGCGGCGGAGTGGGTTTACTCGCTGCCTGCGATTACGTTTTTGCCAGCGAAAAAGCGTCGATTAAACTCTCGGAACTGGCAATTGGTATTGGTCCGTTTGTAATTGAACCCGCCGTTTCCCGAAAAATAGGTTTAAACGGCTTTAGCGCCATGACTTTGCAACCTAATCGCTGGTTCGATGCACAGTGGGCCTTGCATGCTGGATTGTTTCAAGCAATATACGCCGACACAAACGAGCTAGATTTGGCAGTACAAGAATTTGCTTTAAGCTTATCGAATTACAGCCCTGAAGCCCTACAAGATATAAAAAGAGTGCTTTGGCAAAATACCGAACATTGGGATACGTTGTTGTACGAGCGCGCTGCAATTTCGGGTCGTTTGGTGTTGTCGGAGTTTACGAAGAAGAAGCTCGGGGAGTTGAGAGCTTAGGTTTTGAGGTTTGTAGATTTCAAAACGTGTGTAGCGAAGTCACGGATTTCGAAAACAACTGTATTCCCAAATACGTTTGGTTGGCAACGCCTTTTCGCGTTAAGGATGGAAACGAAAATCCTGTTTTGCGCTGCCGCTTACGGCGCAAAATAGATTGAAGTGAACAGCCTGACGGCGGCCGTACGGATATTGCGTTTGCGAAGCGTTACGAATTTAGCCGCCGTAACGCCCAAAAAAAAATCTGCCTTGAAAGACAGATTTAAGCTATTTTTTTCAATAAATCGAACATCGGACAGCGTTTACAACGCTTGTCTTTACCCTTTTTGTATTTCTCGCAACAAGAAGCTTTGCAATTCGAGGCTATTTTTAATTTCTTGACTAGTTCTTTTTGCTTCTTCTTTTTGTCGGTTTTCTTTTCCGCTTCCTTCTTGCTCATCTGCAAACATTTGAGCAAAAATAAAACTTATTTTAATACATTCTAAATAAATTTAAGGCAAGAATTAATTCGCACCAGGCAGAATTTGGCTTGTTACGGTAATTTGTTGGATGTCGCGATCAAACAAGTACAAGCCGCCTTTATCATCTCCGATTAAGTTAATTTTATCGAGTATGGTTTTAGCTTGTGCTTCTTCTTCAATTTGCTCGGCAACGTACCATTGTAAGAAGTTATGCGTTGCGTAATCTTTTTCGCTAAGCGTGATGTGCACCAGTTCGTTGATAGATTGCGACACGAAAAGTTCGTGCTTGTACAATTCGCTAAAAAGTTGTTGAAAGGTATTGAAGGTGGTTTTTGGGGCATTGAGCTCGGTGATGTGTGCGTGCCCACCGCGTTCGTTTACAAATTTGATGAGTTTTAACATGTGCACGCGCTCCTCGTCTGACTGCGAATACATAAAGCGTGCAACACCTTCTAAACCTTGAATTTCGGCCCAGCAAGCCATCGACAAATAAATTTGTGAGCTTTCGGCCTCGATACGGATTTGGTTATTGAGTGCCTGTTCAACCGATTTTAATAACATAGTAAATTTTTTTAGTAAAGTTAGCAAGAATACTTGTTTGCTTAATCGCGATCTAGAAATTTAGACACATTCAACGTTTGATCTTCTGGTACAAATGCAGCTTGAATGTAGGCGTTCTTAAATTTGGTAATTGCGTTAACTTCTACTTTTTTATCGTCGTTAAATTGTAAAATCTCATCTATCGCCGGAACACAGCGTCTGTACTTTTTGGGTTGTAGAAAAGCATCGGTTGCCAGTTCGGCGTAAAAAAGTATACTGTTTTCGTAGAGGTCGTCGTCTGGATCGTAATCGGCTACAGCAGCAACGGCAGACAGAAGAAAGCCACCAGCGGAAACAGCACTGTCTAGGGCGCCTATTGTAATTAACTTTCCGTTTTTCGATTCATATACACTCAACCCCATTATAGGTTGTGAAAATCGTCTTAAAAAGCGCTTCGTTTGCAGTTCAGGTCGTGGCACTCCGCCGTTTCGCTGTTCGTAGAATTGAAAGTCGGACGTTTTTGCCTCTGTTTTTGCACCAACTTGCCAGCGTTTCACAATCTTTTTCGATTGAAGATCGGTTACAATTACAACTAAACTGTCTTTGTTTGTTGAAATTTCAAAAAGCTCCTTATTCCCTAAAAACGACTTATAATTATCTGGATTATGGACGTTGGAGTTAAAGACACTGCTTTTCGAACTATTCGATCTAAAATCAATTTCCTGTAGCGTGGTACTGCCTTTTCTTGCACGTAGAAAAACTGCTTTCCCGTTTTTAAAGAAACACTTATCGGCACTCAAGGTTTCTAAAACCGGTGTGTAATTATCGTTGATTTCGGTAAATTCTTGCTTTCTCAAAAAGTCTGCAAAAAGTTCAGAACCGTTAAAATTATCAAACAGCTTGGTGTCAACGAGATTTTTTACAAGCATTGTACCTTGCAAACTGTAGGCAAAACAGGACTTGGTATTTTTGTTTACTGTTAGAAAATGACGCTGATTTCCGTCTTGAAATTGCGCAGTACACACTTCATCGGTTGCAAAAATCGCCTGTGAATTCATGGCATACGAATCAAAACTCGGATTTGTTCTTAAAGTTATTAAGCGGTTTTGCGATTCGTCGACAAAATGAATAAAGACACTATCGGATTTAAATGTCATCTGAATGTCTTTCTGTAAACTTTCATTCACGTTATACGTTACCGAATCCCGCAAAAACAAAGCGGCATTGTATCGCAAAACTTTTAGGCTTCCTGGTTTGTAGGCCAAAACGTACATATTTCGCTCATCGCCGTCTGAAAACAAGGCTATTTTTGCGTTATCAGTGCGTTTTTTTTTTTTTATTTTTATAGCGTCTATTTGTTGCGCTGAAGCAGAAGTAACAGCCAGTGGGAGGAATAATCGTAGAAAAAAATTCATAGTTCATTTAGATTTTTCTGAAATGCAACAAAAAATTGTTCAACATCACGGCCGTCGGCCAGTGCGTGATGAACGTGAACAGCAACGGGCATCGCAATTTTATTGTCTGTCTTCTCAAATTTACCAAACGTAATCTTCGGACAACTATCCGAAATGCTAAATTTTCGGGCATGCGACAGCGCCGTAAAGTGCAAGTTTGGAAACGTTGAAATATGTATCAAATTTGCTTCGTCAAACGTGTGTGTAAACAATCCTGAAGTTTTTTGCACACGAACAATCTCCTGCTTCGCAGCGGCTATAAATGTTAAAAAATCGAAATTAAATGGGATATAACTAAATCCAAACGTGCCGTCGGGTCGCAAAATAGTTGCCGATGCGTGGCTAAAGGGATATCGATATACTTCGGAATCCTCGATGCGCAGGTTAAATGCCGGAACTTCAGAAACCGCTTTCAAACAGCAATGCAAATAGGTACAAAACAAACTCTGTTTTTGTTCTTTCGCTAAACAAAGAGCATTCTGAATGTCGACTACAGCAGTGACACCAAAAAATGGTTCCTCAAAAGTTTTAAAAAAGTGAAAATGCGCTTTACGATTCCAATTTTCGAGATCAATTTGTTGTTTCATCGCTGAATAAGGCGGTTACTTCATGGATATTCTCGCAGGTAGTAAAACGTTCGTGAACCACTTGATGGTCGATTTTCTCGTGCGCCCAAGTAGTATGAAACGGAATATGTACGGCATATCCGCCAACTTCGAGTACGGGAAGTACATCTGATTTTAACGAATTTCCGATCATCAGAAAATCATCTGCACTAATTTCGAGACGATTTAATAGTTTTCTGTAATCACTTGCTTGCTTGTCAGACATGACTTCAATATGGTGGAAATAATATCCAAGACCGCTCTTATGTAATTTCCGATGCTGGTCTAATAAATCGCCTTTAGTTGCGACAACGAGTTTGTATCTGCCCGAAAATGCCTTTAAAACATCGGGCACTCCATCGAGTATTTCGATAGGTTTCTCGATTAATTCTTTGCCGAGAGCAAGGATCCGCGCGGTGACTTCATTGCTGATCGTATTGTTGGAAATCAACAAAGCGGCTTCGATCATCGACAAGATATAGCCTTTTATACCGTATCCGTAGTACTTTAAATTGTCGATTTCTGTTTTGAAAAGTTCGGCTGAAAGCTGATGACGCGATAAATACGGCGCCATAAGTTCGCAGAAATGTGTTTCCACTTCTTGAAAATACGGCTCATTGACCCACAGGGTGTCGTCGGCATCAAAAGCTATGACCTTAATGTTGCTTGGGATTTTCATATTTAAGAAATAGTACTTCCGTTGTGGACAGCGTTTTCAGGAACCATAAAATGTAATTTTCCTTCTCCGTCGGAGGTAAGTAAGAGCATTCCTTGGCTTTCTACGCCGCGAATGGCTCGTGGAGCTAAGTTCGCTAATACCATTACTTGTTTACCTACTATAGTATCAGGTTCGAAATGCTCTGCAATTCCAGACACGATTGTTCTTACATCTAAACCTGTATCCACTTGTAAGACTAACAGTTTTTTTGCTTTTGGCATTTTCTCAGCGGCTAAGATTGTCCCTATTCGGAGGTCCATTTCTGAGAATTTTTCGAAAGTAGTTTCGGGTTTTAGTTCGGCTACTTCTGCAGCACCGGCGCCAGAAACTTTGCTCGCAGCCAATTTTTCGATTTGTTTTTCTATTTGTTCGTCGTCTATTTGCTCAAACAAAATTGCCGCCGCATTGATTTGGTGACCGGGTTCTAAAAGCACATCGCTCTTCAAGAAATTCCAATCTTTCTGACCGAGTTGCAGCATGTCATTTAATTTTTGTGCAGCATGTGGCAAGAACGGCTCAGCTAGAACGGCAAGCGCACTGGCCACTTGTAGTGCCACAAATAACTGCGTTTTTACGCGCTCTGGATCTGTTTTTACGGCCTTCCACGGTTCTTGGTCGGCGAGATACTTGTTTCCTAATCGCGCTACATTCATCATTTCTTGCGAGGCTTCGCGAAATCGGTAGCGTTCAATTGTGCTGGCAATTACATCCGGATATGCTTTCAGTTCCTCCAAGACCGCGAGATCTGCGGTTGTGAATGCGTTTGGCGTTGGAACCAGCCCGTTGTAGTATTTATGGGTTAATACCACTACGCGATTTATGAAATTGCCAAAAATAGCAGCCAGTTCGTTGTTATTTCGCGCTTGAAAATCCTTCCACGTAAAGTCGTTATCTTTTGTTTCTGGAGCTGCAGCGGTAAGTGCGTATCGCAGGGAATCTTGCTTTCCTGGAAAATCTTCCAAATATTCATGTAACCACACGGCCCAGTTTTTCGAGGTAGATAGCTTCTGACCTTCCAAATTTAAAAACTCGTTCGCAGGCACATTATCGGGTAAAATATAGCTTCCTTCTGCCTTGAGCATGGCGGGAAAAATAATGCAGTGGAAAACGATGTTGTCTTTTCCGATGAAATGAACCAACTTCGTATCTTGATCTTTCCAATACGGTTCCCAATTTTTACCATTTAGTTGCGCCCATTCTTTGGTTGCCGAAATGTAACCGATAGGTGCATCAAACCAAACGTAAAGTTTTTTGCCGACAGCTCCCGCTACCGGAACGTCTATTCCCCAATCAAGATCTCGTGTAACGGCTCGTGGTTTTAATCCGTCGTCAATCCACGATTTTACTTGCCCGAGTACGTTGGTTTTCCAATCTTTGGCGTGTCCTTTTAAGATCCATTCCTTTAGAAAATCGCTGTATTCGTTCAAAGGCAAAAACCAGTGTTTCGTTTGCTTGAGCACAGGCGTTGCGCCGCTGATCGTCGATTTTGGGTTTATTAAATCGGTCGGACTTAGTGTAGAACCACATTTTTCGCATTGGTCGCCATACGCTTCTTCATTTCCGCATTTCGGACAGGTTCCGATCACGAAACGATCTGCTAAAAACTGATTTGCTTCAGGATCGAACAACTGTTCGGTTGTTTCTTCTTCAAACTTTCCTGCCTCGTACAATTTCTTAAAAAAGTCGGATGCTGTTTGGTGGTGAATATTTGCCGATGTTCGTGAATAATGATCGAATGAAATACCAAAATCTTCGAAAGATTTCTTGATAATGTGATGATATTTATCGATTACTTGCTGCGGTGTGATGCCTTCTTTACGTGCTTTCATGGAGATGGCAACACCGTGTTCGTCGCTTCCGCAGATATAAACGACGTCTTTATTCTGTAAGCGAAGGAAGCGAGCATAAATATCTGCGGGAACGTAAACACCTGCTAAATGGCCAATATGAATGGGACCGTTAGTATAGGGAAGTGCCGCTGTAATGGTATATCTGGCTGGATGTTGCATGGGATGTAAATTGGAATGCAAAAATAAGCTAATAGCAGTATTTAACGTGAGTCTGAGGAAAAATCTTTACCTGTTAGATTGATTTTGGGGAGCTTTTTTCAATTACTGTGATTAGCATTTAAAATGCTTCAAAAAATCATGACTATACAATTACTAGTATTTTCTCAAAATTTGAAATAAAAAAGCCGGACTGTTTTGAACAATCCGGCTTTTTGAATATTTGTATTTTAGAATTATTTCACGCGGAAAGTAACTCTACGAACTAGTTTACGAGCTCCTTCAGAAGATTTGTCTACCGACTTATCTTCACCAGCTGGAACAATAGTCAATCTAGCTGGATCAATTTTAGCTTTTACAAGAACATCTTTAACTGCGTTAGCACGAGCTGCAGAAAGTTTGTTGTTGTATTCTGTGTTTCCAATTTCATCTGCATGACCAGTGATTTCGATTTGTGCTGTAGGATTATTTCTTAAGTAAGTTAATACAAAATCAATACCTTCAGTAGATTCGTTAGTTGGAACCGACTTGTTGTATGCGAAGTACACGCACATATAACCACCGTTGAGTAAAGAACGAATCATCTCGTTGTTTGTCATGCTGTTGTTAGTGATTGCGCTACTTTTCACGTTATCACCGTATGTTTTAGACATGTAGCTTTCCAATTCGTCAGGAACTCCGTTACCGTTTTTATCAATAGCACGTCCTTTAGTGTCTACAGCAACTCCTGTTGTTGAGTTTGGTTCTGCGTCTAAATAATCCGGCACACCATCTTTATCAGCATCGCTTAGCATAGTTTCTAGGTCGCCAATTCTTTTTTGCAATTCAGCAACTTCGTCTTTTGTCTTATCGCCTTCATAATACCAATCTGCATGTGTATCATTGCTGCCTAAATAGAAAGTAAGACCGATTGATCCAGAGAAAATACCACCTCCGAAACCGCGGAATTTATTGTCTTGTGCTTCTGCGCTACCTGTGCCATCAAAGGTTCTGTTTTGCCCAACACCTGTTAAGCTTGTAAAATCTCCTGTTAATGCAATTCGGTTAGATAATTTAAGCTGTGCGGTAAGACCTACTATGAAGTGACCCATACGATCTGTGTATGATTGATCGTCTGACTTCATTTGAGAATAACCACCACCTAGGTGTGCTAAAATTCCAATTCTTTTAGTAAATTCAGGGAAACCAAATATTTTTCCAACATTGGCTACACCTTGAACGGATGTTCTATAGTAATGTGTATCGAACTCAATTAAACTTGCGTCGTTGTTTGAAAAGGTGTAATAACCTATGTCCCATTTTAAACCAAAATTGCTTGATAACATATATCGTACCCCCAAATCAGCATTCCAAGGGCTTGGAGTAGCTGCATAAGCTCCTGGCATAAAAGGGTTTGAAGGTTTATTTACGCCTCCCGCAAATTCAATAGACCAACGATTAAAACTGCTCCCCTCAGCTTTATCTTCCTTACCTTCTTGCGCAAATCCCGAAGAAACTGCTGCAATAAGCGCTATGGTTAGTAGATTTTTTTTCATAAAAAGTTTAAGTTTTAAATTTCTCCACAAACATACAACAAATTAATTCACTTGAAAATTTATTTTATGTAATCAAAAGACTTGTTTGGCTAAAATTTATCGTAGTTTTCTCAATATTTTAACATTTTAAGAGTCTAAAAATCGCGTTTTTGATAAAAATTTAAAGAAGTACGCTTGTTTCTACTTGAAATATTAGAAGTCCTAATAAACAGTCAATTACGAATTTTATTT
>JAIXTU010000253.1 GCA_027483785.1 Flavobacterium sp. | reverse complement strand
GGTTACGACATCATCAATACGTTGGTAACCGATATTGATCCGGATATTCAGGTGAAAAACGCCATGAACCGCATTAATGCCGCCGATCGTGAGAAAACGGCAGCTGAATTTGAGGCCGAAGCTTCACGAATTCGCATCGTTGCTAAAGCAAAGGCCGAAGCAGAAAGCAAGCGTTTACAAGGACAGGGTATTGCCGATCAGCGCAGAGAAATTGCTCGTGGTTTGGTGGAAAGTGTAGATGTTTTGAACAAAGTGGGCATTAACAGCCAAGAAGCATCGGCATTGATTGTAGTTACGCAGCATTACGATACGTTACAATCAATTGGTGCAGATACGAATTCGAACTTGATTTTGCTTCCTAATTCGCCGCAAGCAGGCAGCGATATGTTGAATAATATGGTTGCTTCGTTCACGGCAAGTAACCAAATTGGCGAGTCTATGAAAAAAGGAGGCAAACGGATTAAGGATGCAGACCTTCCTTACGAGCCGCCCACGTACCCAACTGCCGAACCAGAAACGGAAGCGTAAAACACTTAAACCACCGAAGCAATTTGGTGGTTTTTTTTTGGGCAGCTGTCGGCCGTTATGTAGTGGAAATTCTTGAAGCGGCCGCCACCGGGTTTTTGGCTATACTCCTCGCCTACCCGCTTCGTGCCTCAGCGTATAGGCTGTGGGGTATTTGCCGCAACCCCTGCTGCGGAAAATCGTGCTTTGCGTAACGTCTTTAAAAAAACAGGCTTTTACTTTACTTCAAACTTACCCGATTCTTTAAATCTACGTAGGATTTGCAATAATTACGGAAGAAAGAAAAACAACTAATTCTTTGAAATTCCTTTGCAATGCCTTTAATTTTAAGCTACTGCTTTAATCCAGCTTTGATTAAACTTTAGCTAATATAACGTGAGTTCGACATAAAAACCTTTGTTAGATCGCTTGTAAAGATAGCTTTAGATTGGCTATTACTAATTTCGATGCATTATTGTTTATAGCTAATCATTTAAACAGTCGCTTACGTCGTTGTATTTTTTTAAGATACCTCGGTATCCCAAAGAAAATACGCCTTGTAATCAACTATTTAAATGATTTCTAACTTTGATTTTTATATCGAACTCACGTTAATATAATTACTACTAACTGCCTTTCTACGCCGTGTTTTTGTCGATTTTTTTTATTTTTCAATACACCCGAAACAACCAATCCTAAAACCGCAAATAAACCAATGCTAAAAAACTGATTAACTGTGGTGTTATTAAACTCAAATAAGTAATCCAGAAAAAAATAAACCAATCGAGCAACAACGAAAAGCAGGATTAAATACACGTAAAAGCGTTTCATAAATACCCAATTACTTTTTGATAAACTTCAGGTATAGTAAACGAATCAAAAAAAACAATCCTATAACAAGAAGAATATTAAAAGCTTGCCAGAAAAAAAGGGAAAAATCCATTGCTTTAAAGTATTAATTTATAAAACGTTATCGATTGTTCTTAAGCGGAAAATAAAATTAGTGGCTTTAAGAAAAGAAAATCTATTGATTTAGGATATATTTAACAAAAAAGCCGACTCAACGCCGGCTTCTTTCTTACTCCGTTTTTACAGCAATAACAACATCTTCTTTGAAGTGATATTCTCCCTTTCGATAAATTTCTTTGTTTGATAAAATAACCTCGTAGGTATAAACTCCTTTGGGCAGATTTAAGAAACATTCTTTTCCATCAACAGGAATAACAAGCTCCTTTTTAATATCGTCTTGCGTAGCATCCGAAACGCCGTAAATTTTAAATGTTATGCGTTCGGTAAGTTTGTTTTTGATGCAAACTTGGTCGATTACAGTTTTGTTCGCATTGTTGTTTTTAGATGTGGCAAAAATGCTCAGACCTGAAGTGATAATCTCGGCACCTTTCAATATGTTAGAAGTAGTGTTTTGAGCTTGCACTTCATAAAATAGCGTTATAGAAACTAAAAACGCTGCTAGGTTTTTTATTGAAATCATAAACCATACAATTATTTTGGTAATTGGTTAGTAGTGAAATAAAACGATAGCGCAAGCATTAAAATAAAGAAGAATAACGCTATTAGTGAAACCCGTTTTTGAGTAGTGCTTGGTTGCCTTTTTTGAATCAAGCCATTACCAATAGTTGCACCATAAAATACAAAAACACCGCCTGCTAAAATCGCAAACAAATGAAAAACATCACCAATATTCATAGAATTAACTTTTTTATGCAAAATTGAAAAATAACTTGACAATTATCTAGTATTCTGATGCCACAAATAATTCTTGTAGTAATTGAATGAAATTAATCGGTCATACTTCTCAGTAAAACCACATTTAAAATGTAGCTCTAAAATGATACACTTAAAAATTTGGTTACAGATAAAGGTATGATTTTAAAAAAACAGCAACGGACAATAAAAGACCTATTCCGAGAAGTATTACCTCTAATCTTTTAAACCTTCCCATTTTATACTTGTTCCACGCTTTTATCGATAAAAAAATCAGACCTGATGACAGAATAAAAAGTTTGACCCAAATACTTACATTAGGGAAGATATACAATAGTGCTAGCACTACAGTACAAACAATTAAGGAACTAATGTCTCGTTTACTATTCATGATTAATTAATATTAATTTTTGATATAACGTCCGTATGCTATGCGTGCGTTAGAAGAATTTACCACTAATTCCAAAACAAGCAAACAAATGCCTTTCATAGATCTAATGAAAAATTGTGGAGAAAGTAGAAAATGCAATTTCCATAAATAACTTTGACAACACTCATACAAAGCTACTTCTTTAGAGCCGCTCTTAGAGCAACTAAAATCAACGCAAACCCAACGCACAAATAAGCTCCAATTAAGATATCTGCGTATTCCCACCCAAAAAGTTTAAACGGCGCAACAAGAAAGCCGACCAAGAACCAAAATAGTAAATAAACAAATATTTTCTTCATAACTTTAAAATTTTTACTTCTTTAAACTTTCCAAATATGCTGGTGGACACATACCGTTGAATCCTTTAGCACAACCTTGACAGGCTATTGCAGCGAGAGTAATTGCCGCTGGTGTAAACTCCCAATACAGGTAACCTGCTACTGTTTCTTTAAAATCTGCCTCAACCGCATCCATACAGTCACGGAAAACACTATTTACAGAGGCAATAGGTTGAATAATCAATTTTCCGTCCCGGATTATTAAATCGAGAAATTTAGTCGCTTCACTGTTGTATAAGGATAATAAACTCCCCGCACGTTGAGTGAAAACATAACTAAAACTCTTGTTACCATTATTGATAGCAATTACACTTTCAAATCCTCCACCACTTACCGGCAGTAAAAGAAAATTCTGTCCAATCCGTACATCTAAACTTTTAATACCATTTGATGCAACCGTAATGTCTCTGTGCTTATTCATAAAATCTGACATCTGGAGAAAATCATTCACCTGTTGCGAGTTCCGCGCGAGTGGTGTTTCCTTAACGATATCAAAATCGGTTTGCGCTTTCGCTGAAAAAGAAAAACAAAGCGAGAATATGAATACAAAACTTAAAAAAAAATTCTTCATGACTTTAAAATTTAAAAAATTACTAATTACACTTTCGTAATCCGTTGGCCATTGGTTACGGAACAAAGTAATTAGATCATGAAAAAAAAGATGTAGGCAATTCATGCAATAATCTTGCAAAAAACGCAATAATCTTGCGAAAATTGCAACGACTAAAGACAAAAAGATTTCGTTGTTCGTCGCTGAAAAATACATCAAAAAAACTTTGTAAATTACCCGCGTTAAAAGTATAAAAAAATTGCGTAATAATAAAATAAAAAAAATATAATTGTTTGATAATAAATTTGTTACGTTGTTATAACATCGTAACAGCGTTGTTAAAATAATGTTAATCTTATATAACGTTTTATAAAATACATAATTTTGGATAGCTATTAAATGTCTCAAACTATGAACTTAACTTTTGCAAAGAAAATACGTCAGTTGCGACTTTTAAAAAACCATACAGTGAAAGAAGTTGCTTATTACCTAGAAATAGACGCTTCAACCTATCACCGACTCGAAACAGGAAAATCGTCGAATTGGTTAAAATACTTACCTAAACTTCTCGAATTATACCAAATAAATGAAGAGCAGCTTTTTCTCGGATTGCCCGAAGACGTAGTTGCACGCAAGCAAACTGAAAACAATTTTGCAGAAGATAGCTACCTAATAACTTTCCTTCAAAAGGAAATTGAAAAAAGGGACAATTTATTAAACGGACTAAAAAAAGATCTAGAACAACTCAAAGCAATTAACGACAAACAATTTCAAGAACTTCGATTTCTAAAAAAAAGTACTTATTAAAAGTGCCTTACATCTTCGCTTTCAAGCTATCTAATTTATCCTGAAGCATTCTTAAAATCTCCGCAGCGCCGTCGTCGGCTTTTGAAACTAATTCTTCCACTGTTTCATCTAATTGATCTTTGCTAATCTTTTGAGAATCGGCTAATTGCAGCAACTCCTGAATTTTCTGCGCAATTTTATCTTTTTGCTCGCCGATGCTGTCTTTTATCTTCCGACGTGTTTCACTTCCTTTATCTGGTGCAAATAATACACCTATCGCCAAACCCGCAACAGCTCCTAAAGCAGCTGCGAGAAGTACTTTTGTTTGATCTTTACTCATAAACTAGCTCTTTAACTGTTCTAAAATTGCCTGTAAACGCACATCGGAACGCGCTACCAAACCTTCAAATTTCTCTAAGGTTTCTACATCCATGTCCGTGTATCGCAACGAATCGTTTCCAGTGAATAATAAAAGTACAAATAACAACGAAACTTTATTGTTATTAATGTTCTTTTTAACAGCTTGTTGCATCAACGAGAAGTTCTTAATCTGTCCTAAACGAATTTTCAATTGCGCTAATAAAGCCGTTTGCTCGCTTTCATCGGTTAGTTTAAAATACCGATTGAGTTCTTTAAGCGAATTGTTAATCAAATTTTCGTCTTGCTTTCCTTTCTCTTCCCACGAATCTTTTAAAGCTACCGTACGGTTAAAAATCAGCTGATTTGCAGAACTATCTGTATCCACACAGAAATAGCCCAATCGTTGAAATTGGTACCGATTTCCAGCCACTGCAGTACTCAAACCAGCTTCTACCAATCCGCTTACCGTTTTTAGCGAATCTGGGTTCACAAATTCGAGGAAATTACGTTCTTTGTGTCCGTCGGGTGCCTCATCTAAAAATAATCGATCGTAGAGCCTTATTTCGGCTTTAATTGCAGTTGCCGCATCCACCCAATGAATCGTTGCAGCCACTTTGCGTTCGCTGGCTTCGGTACCGCTTCCGCTCAAACTATCGGGGTCGTAAGTTGCGTGAATAGCCGAAATTCTTCCGTCTTCTCTTTTTTCTACCGCGGTTGCTTTCACGATGTACGCATTCTTCAAACGCACTTCGCCGCCTATCGACAAACGGAAAAACTTACCCGAAACCTGTTCCATGAAATCGTCGCGTTCGATGTACAATACACGAGAAAAAGAAAGGGTTCTATATCCTGCGTTTGGATCTTCTTGATTGTTTTCTGCTTTAAGCGAAAGTTGTTCGCCTTCCGGAAAATTCGTAATAATCAATTTCACCGGATCGAGTACGGCCATTACTCGTGGTGCGGTTTTGTTTAAATCTTCGCGAATGCAGTGCTCCAGTACTGAAACGTTTATCAAATTATCGCGTTTGGCAATTCCGATGGTTTCTGCAAATTTTCGAAGCGATTCTGGTGTATAACCACGACGACGCAAACCGGAAATGGTCGACATACGCGGATCGTCCCAACCACTCACGTATTTCTCGTTTACCAATTGCAGTAACTTTCGTTTACTCACAACAGTATGACTCAAGTTTCGACGCGCAAATTCGCGTTGTTTTGGCCGAATGGCAGTTCCAGTACCAATCTGATTTAAAAACCAATCGTACAATTCGCGGTGTGGTAAAAATTCGAGTGTACAAAACGAATGTGAAATTCCTTCCAAGAAATCGCTTTGGCCATGTGCCCAATCGTACATGGGATATATACACCAATCAGAACCCGTTCGGTGATGGTGTTTGTGTAAAATGCGGTAAATAATCGGATCGCGCATGAGCATATTTGGTGAACTCATGTCGATTTTCGCGCGTAAAATATGTGTTCCTTCGGCAAATTCTCCTGCTTTCATACGTTGAAACAAGTCGAGATTTTCGGCAACTGTTCTGTTTCGGTACGGCGAATCGACACCAGGAGTGGTTGGTGTACCTTTTTGTTCGGCCATTGCTTCGGAAGATTGCGAATCGACATACGCTTTTCCATTCTCGATAAGCATTACTGCCCAATCGTACAATTGTTGAAAATAGTCGGAAGCATAACACTCGCGATCCCATGAAAATCCGAGCCAAGCAACGTCGCGTTTAATGGCGTCAACGTATTCTTGTTCTTCTTTCGCTGGGTTGGTGTCGTCGAAACGCAGGTTTACAGGTGCCTGATAATCAATTCCTAAACCAAAGTTTAAGTTAATTGCGCTGGCGTGTCCGATGTGCAAATATCCGTTAGGTTCTGGTGGAAATCGGAATCGCAATTCGTTGCGATTTAGTCCAGTTACGAGATCGTCTTCAATAATTTGCTCTATAAAATTAAGCGACTTGGCTTCGGTTGACATTTTTCGGTAATTTGCTGCAAAGATATAAATCCCTTTCGCAGAATTATGGCAACAGTTAGCGCTTCGATTGTATTAGATGAAATTCGTGTGTATGCATACCACGGATGTTTGGCTGAAGAAACAAAAATTGGCAGTGATTATCGGGTTCGGTTACGGGTTTGGGCCAACTTATCGAAGTCGGTTGCAAGCGACGAACTGTCGGATACGGTTGATTATGTTTTACTCAACCGTATTGTAAAAGAAGAGATGTCCATACCTTCAAAATTACTGGAACACGTTGCCGGGCGTATTTCCGACCGTATTTTTTCGGAAAGTTCGCTCGTACAGGAATTAGAAGTTGAGGTAAGTAAAATCAATCCGCCGATTGGTGGCGATGTGAGTTCGGTGACGATAAGTCTTAGGGAGAAATTTCGAGATTGAAAGATTAAAAGATTGAAAGATTTTTCAATATTGAGTTTCGAATATTATTAGTTATTTTACTGTTGAAAAAAAGTTACCTTCATAGTGAATACACTTAATTCTACGACATAAAAATGCTTACTGTACATCCACAATACATTACCGATTCACATGGAAATAAGATTTCTGTAGTTCTTCCAATGAAAGATTTTGTAGCCTTAATGGAAGAGTTAGAAGAGTTGGAAGACATTAAATTGTATGATAAATCGAAAAAAGCAAACGAACCTTCTATCCCGATCGATGAAGCTTTTTCTCAAATTGAAAAAAAGCGTACAAATAAAAAATGACTTATAAAGTTACATTACGAAAAAGCGTGATTAAGGCTTTAGAAAAGATTAACGAACCATACTTTTCCTTAATAAAGATTTCGAAATTTCAAGATTAAAAGATTATAAGATTAAAAGATTGAAAACTAATTTCCAAATCTCGAAATTTCGCAATCTCGAAATCTCGCAATCTTATAAAAAAAAACAACCTCCAGATTGCTCTGAAGGTTATTTTGAGGCATCGAGCGGATTCGAACCGCTGTAGGAGCTTTTGCAGAGCCCAGCCTAGCCACTCGGCCACGACGCCATTGCGGTCGGCAAATGTAAGTAATTATCTCAAAAATCAAAGCATTTGCACATAACTCAAAAAAAAATCTTTGTGCTTGTACCGATTTTTTCTCAACGATTCATTCGGTAACGATTGCCGCGGCAGCGATAGAGCGTATAGCCCGGAGTTGAAAAACAGCTTAAAATGGCGAAAAAACCGCGACTTCAGAAGCGCGTTTTTGCAGCACATTTTTACTGTTTTTTAACGAGGACTAGCAGCGAAAGCGCGGGGGCCGCTAGAAAGATTGAAAGATTGAAAGATTGAAAGATTGAAAAAAGTGAAAAAAGCGAAAAAAGAAAAAGAATACAAAGAATACAAAGAATACAAAGAATACAAAGAATACAAAGAATACAAAGAATAGAAAAAGTGAAAATACTAATTACTCGTTGGGTTCGATGATTTCGACTGCTTTTTTTACCAATTTTTGATCGCTTGGAAACCAGCCTTGCAGCATGATGGAAATTCCGAAAATGATTAGTAAAACACTAGTAATCTGTTTAATAAGCGAAATATTTTTGGGCGTCATTTTCGATTTTAAACGTTTTGCCGCCAGCATTTTAACGAGATCGAATAATAAATACGACGCAATTACCGAACCAAAAAATACAATCAACCGACTCATTTTTAATTCCAAAGCCGGTCCGAAGGTGATAAAAATAAGCAACCAAAAACCGAGAACTCCCACGTTAATGAAGTTCAATAAAAATCCTTTTCCGTAAAGTGCGAGATAGTCTTTTTTTACAATTTCAACTGTTTCGGGCTCGATGGCAACTTTTGAATTTCGGCGCAATTTTATAAACGAAATTATGCCGTAAGTAACCATAATTAAGCCTCCGAAAATAAAAAGTGCGGGTTCGTCTTGAAGGTTGTTTAAGAGTCGGTACGAGCTAAAATACGCTACGGCAATAAAAACAAAATCGGCTGTAACCACACCTAAATCGAACACCAAAGCGGCTCGTAATCCTTTAGTTGCGGCGGTTTCCAGTAGTACAAAAAAAACCGGACCAATCATGAAACACAGCAAAAATCCGAGTGGAATTGCCATTAAAATGTCTTGCAGCATCTGTTTGTTTTGCGTTTGCGAAATGCTAAGGTAAAGAAAGTAGACTAACTTTCAAGCATTTTATTATAGTTTACGGATGATTGTGCCGCCTAAAACACGGGTTTCGTTAAGGTTTTTAGGATTTCCGTACACTTCAATTGTTCCGCCAGCGCGCACTTTAGCATTAACGGTTTCGCTGGCTCGAACTTGTGCATTACCGCCGGTAGTTATGGTAACTGTTGTTTCTTCGGTTTGTAAATCTTTACCTTCAAACCTGCCTCCAGTTCCGATACTAATTTCCTGAACCGCTGCTTTTCCTGCTAATACAATAATTCCGCCGGTTGTAGCTCGCGATTTTGCAAACTCAGTTTCGGTATTGATTCGAATTTGAGAACCTTCTTTGGCTTCAAAATCCAATCTTGAACCTTGAAGAACATCGGTATTTGAAACTTCAGCTCCTTCATTTGCTTCTACTCGATTCAGGTTTTTGTAGTACAAAATTACTTTGGTGAACTCGCCATCAAGCAATTTTTTCAAAGGCATACGAATTTTTAGAACTGAATTTTTCTGAACAAATTCTACATCGTTGAAATACGCTCCCGATATTTCTGCCTTAGTTTCGTTAGATGGAATTAATACCACGGTAATTCTGTCGAAAACTTCAATTTCAGAAAAATCAGTTAGCGCTTTTATTGCGCTTTTTTGTGCAGAAATTGAAAAGGAAATCAGTAAAAAAGTTACAATTTGAAAGAGTTTATTCATTTTTTCTTAAGTAATGAAAATCGAGTTGCTTTTTGACTAAATCGGCATTTTTTACTTTAACGAAAACTTCGTCGCCTAATTGTATGATATTTTTAGAAACGGCACCAACTAAAGCGTATTGCTTTTCGTCGAAAGTGTAATAATCGTCTTTGATTTCTCGAATTCGGCACAAACCTTCACATTTGTTGGAAACAATTTCTACGTAAATGCCCCATTCGGTTACGCCGGAAACCACGCCGAGAAATTCTTCGTCTTTGTGATCTTGCATGTAACGCACTTGCATGTATTTGATGCTATCGCGTTCGGCATTGGTAGCCAACACTTCCATGTCGGACGCATGTTTACATTGTTCTTCGTAAAACTCGGCATTTGCAGACGAACCACCAAGCAAGTAAAATTGCAACAAACGATGTACCATAACATCGGGATAACGCCGAATGGGCGAAGTAAAATGCGAGTAATAATCGAATGCTAAACCGTAATGACCTATATTTTGTGTGGAATATTTGGCTTTACTCATGCTTCGAATAGCGAGCGTATCTACCAAATTTTGTTCTTTTTTTCCTTGCGCATCTTCCAAAATCGAATTCAAGGATTTAGCAATGTCTTGCTTAGAGCGAAAGTTGATTTTGTAACCAAATTTTGCAATAACGGTTTGGAAGTTAATGAGCTTATCTTCATTAGGTTCGTCGTGAATACGATAAACGAATGTTTTCTTTTGTTTACCAATAAATTCGGCTACTTTACGATTGGCCAGAAGCATAAATTCTTCAATCAAATGATTGGCATCTTTTGCGATCTTAAAATACACGCCTTCCGGATCGTTGGTTTCGTTGAGGTGAAATTTCACTTCCACTTTATCAAACGAAATAGCGCCGTTTTGCATACGTTGCTTTCGCAGAATTTTAGCGAGTTCATCGAGTTTAAGTACTGATTTTACTATGGG
>JAIXTU010000420.1 GCA_027483785.1 Flavobacterium sp. | reverse complement strand
CTTAAAAACATTTTTTTATCGGACTGTTTTAGAGATCTAATTGGTATAACAGGCGTATTTTCTTTGGGATACCGAGGTATCTCAAAAAAATACAACGACGTAAGCGACTGTTTAAATGATTAGCTATAAATAATAGTGCAATAAAATTATTAGTATCCAATCTATAGTTTTCATTTCAAGCGATCTAACAAAGGTTTTTATGTCGAACTCACGTTTTTTTAGGTGCGGCGGGCGGTGTTTCCGCTACAAGTACGCCGTTGCAGCACGGGCAAAAAAGCAAAATCCACGGCTTCTCAGGTCGCCGCGGCTGTTGCAATTTGCCACGCACTTCAACGTTGCGGGCTTTTCGCTGCACCACCTAACGCAGGGAAAATCGTTGCCAAAAAATATGCGCTTAATCAAATTAACGTCGTAAAAAAGATTTCGGAAAATCACTCTAAGGAATCGAAAAAATACAAGTAGTAAATATCGTTCTGAATAGTTTTATTTTTTAAAACGCAATATTGCAATATTACACAAAACAAAAAACTGACTTTCAGATAATTAAATACCCATAAAACAATTGTAATCGCTCCTAAAATAGCTGCTAATTTCGCTGGAAACACATATTAATTGCTACACCACCTAACGCAGGGAAAATCGTTGCCAAAAAATGTGCGCTTGATCAAATTAAAGTCATAAAAAAGATTTCGGAAAATCACTCAAAGGAATCGAAAAAATACAAGTAGTAAATATCGTTCTGAAAAGTTTTATTTTTTAAAACGTAATATTGCAATATTACCCATAACAAAATACTGACTTTCAGTCGATTAATTAGCGTCGTAAACTTTATGTTTCGACCACATAACCGCTTCAAAAACCAGTTGATTTAACGGAAAAAACCTATTAATTTTAAAGGAGGAGACGAGCCTAAAAAAGACCGCCTTTTTGATTAGCATTCACGACAAGATTGGCTCCGCTGATCTATAAGGGGGAGACGAGCCAAAAAAAACCGCTTTATTCCAAGAGGCACGGTTTGTTGATAGGTCTACAAGATTAGCTTCGCTGATCTTTTTGGGCGAGACGAGTCCAAAAAAGACCGCCTTTTTTGCAAAAGGCACGGTTTTTTTGTTTAAAACCTCTCACTCCTTCCGGCTCAGGTCTAAAACCAAAAAAACCGGCTCTCGCCGGTCTTTTTTGTCGGGATGACAAGATTAGCGCCGCTGATCTTTAAAGGGGAGACGAGCTCAAAAAAGACCGCCTTTTTTGCAAAAGGCACGGTTTTTTTTGCTCAATCGTCTTACGCTCCTTCGGGCTTAGACGCTTTAACAAAAAAACCGGCTCTCGCCGGTCTTTTTTGTCGGGATGACAAGATTCGAACTTGCGACCCCTAGCACCCCATGCTAGTACGCTACCAGGCTGCGCCACATCCCGAATTTGGGCTGCAAATATATTCAAATTGCTATGAGTTTTCTACTCGTCAATTAAAATTTCGAGCATTTTTATTGCTGCTAAACTTATGCGAGTTCCTGGCCCAAAAACAGCTACCGCACCCGATTCAAATAAAAACGGATAATCCTTTTTCGGAATCACACCGCCAACGATAACCATAATGTCGGGGCGACCTAACATTTCTAGCTCAGCAATCACCTGCGGAACCAAAGTTTTATGTCCGGCTGCCAACGACGAAACACCTAAAATATGAACATCGTTTTCAACCGCTTGTCGTGCCGCCTCAGCCGGTGTTTGAAAAAGCGGACCAATATCCACGTCAAAACCAACATCGGCATAACCTGTTGCTACAACTTTTGCTCCGCGATCGTGACCGTCCTGACCCATTTTCGCAATCATGATTCGCGGTCTACGTCCTTCTTTAGCCGCAAACTGGTCGGCTAATTCGCGGGCTTTTAAAAATTCCGGATCTTGGGCTATCTCTTTGCTATACACACCACTAAATGTTTTGATATCTGCTTTATATCTGCCAAAAGCCACTTCTAAAGCTGAGCTAATCTCGCCTAACGTGGCACGAACACGAGCGGCTTCAATCGCCAAATCCAATAAATTCTCATCGGTTTCCGTGGCCGAAGTTAATTTTGTCAATGCAGCATCAACTAACGCTTGATCGCGAGTTGCTTTTATCTGAACCAATTTTTCAATCTGTTCCGCACGAACCTTCTGATTGTCAACATCTAAAATTGACAGCTCATCTTCCTTAGGCAAACGGTATTTATTAACGCCCACAATGATGTCTTTCCCAGAATCTATGCGCGCTTGCTTTCGTGCTGCCGCTTCTTCAATCCGCATCTTCGGAATTCCAGCCTCAATAGCTTTTGTCATTCCACCAAGCGACTCCACTTCTTCAATCAATGCCGTAGCTTTTTCCACCAACTCAGCAGTCAGTTGCTCTACATAATAGCTTCCACCCCACGGATCAACAGTTTGTGTAATATGCGTTTCTTCTTGTAAATATAATTGCGTGTTTCGGGCAATTCGTGCCGAAAAGTCGGTTGGTAAAGCAATGGCTTCATCCAAAGCGTTAGTGTGTAGCGATTGTGTTCCTCCAAATGCAGCTGCAGCAGCTTCAACCGTGGTTCGTGCGACATTGTTAAACGGATCTTGTTCAGTTAAGCTCCAGCCCGAGGTTTGACAATGTGTACGTAAAGCCAAGGATTTTTCGTCTTTTGGTTCAAAAGGTTTTAGCAAATTCGCCCACAGCAATCGCGCGGCACGCATTTTAGCTATTTCCATAAAGTGGTTCATGCCAATGGCCCAGAAAAACGAAAGTCGCGGTGCAAAATCATCAATCGCTAAGCCCGCTGCCAATCCGGTTCGGATGTATTCTAAACCATCTGCTAAAGTATAAGCCAATTCTATTTCGGCTGTAGCGCCGGCTTCGTGCATGTGATAGCCCGAAATGGAAATGGAATTAAACTTTGGCATGTTTTTACTCGTATATCTAAAAATATCGGCAATAATTCGCATGGAAGGTGCAGGCGGATAAATGTATGTATTCCGTACCATAAACTCCTTCAAAATATCGTTTTGAATCGTTCCCGCTAATTTCTCGGGACTCACACCTTGCTCCGCTGCCGCGACGATATAAAACGCCATGATAGGCAAAACGGCGCCGTTCATAGTCATCGAAACCGACATCTCATCAAGCGGAATACCATCGAACAGCAATTTCATGTCTTCTACGCTGTCAATGGCAACGCCTGCTTTTCCAACATCGCCAACTACGCGCTCGTGATCCGAATCGTAGCCACGATGCGTTGGCAAATCGAATGCAATAGACAAGCCTTTTTGTCCGGCAGCCAAATTTCGTTTGTAAAAAGCGTTACTTTCGGCAGCGGTCGAAAAACCTGCATACTGTCGGATCGTCCAGGGTCTGCGAACGTACATGGTAGCATAGGGCCCGCGTAAAAACGGCGGAAATCCAGCGCCAAAATCCAAATGCGACACCGATTCTAGATCGGTTGCACTATAAAAATCCTTAATCGGAATTTTCTCGGCTGTTTCATACGTAGCTTTACCACCGGGAATCGCAAAAAATGCTTCTTCCGGCAGAGCGAGGTCACTTATATCTTTTCTTTTCACTGTGTACTAATCTTAAAATCGTAACGTCGGCTAATGTGATTTCTATTAATACCTTCCAAGATTCCGGCACCAATAGTAACACCCGTGCCTCCTGCAATCACTAAAAAGGCGGCTTCGCTTCCGGCAGTAGCCAAAATAATACCTGTTCCTACGATAACTAAGCCGCTAATTAGAAGTACTTTTTTCAGCGTTTCGAATTTTTTGGGCTGCATTTTTATCGCACCAATTTGGTCTAGCGCGAAAACATTATCGCCGATTTTGATTTTGTCGTCTTCGGTGAAGCTCAAAACGCCAACGTATTTTTGTCCCGAAACCGTTCGCATTTTCACACGAGTTCCATCGGTATAGCTTTCCACTTTACCTGTTTCTTTGTGAATCATCTGAAACTGTTTTTGCTGTCCGAATACGGTACAGGTCAATAACAAAAAGAGGTAAATTAATTTTTTCATAAGGTTGATTTTTCAGATTTGAGGCGTTCTTGTTCGATGTTTTCTGCGAGGCGTTTTTGAATTAATGGCGCAATTATGGTTTTGCGCGCCTGCACCTTTAAAAACGGGTACAATTCAAGCTGATCGGCCATTTGATCTGCCGAATTTTTAAATATATTGGTACCAATAAGTACGTGCTTTCCTGCATCTACAGCTTGTTGCTCGGCGTCGGCTTGTAATTTAATTTGCGCTTGAATACGCTCTTTTTTTAGAGAAGCGATAAATCCACCGTCGGCTTCAATTTGTTTCAGTTTTTCAAGTGCCAATCGCGCCATTTGTGCAGTAAGCGATTCTATAAAATAGCTGCCGTCGGACGGATTTTGAATTTTGTCGAGATGTGCTTCGTGCTTGAGTATTAGCAACTGATTTCGGGCAATTCGGTTACCAAATTCATTTTCTTTATGATACAAGGCGTCGTAAGGTCGGTTTTGAATAAAATCGGCGCCGCCTAAAATAGCCGACATGCATTCGGTGGTGCTGCGAAGCATGTTCACGTTGTAGTCGTAAATGGTTTTGTTCCTTTTCCCAGGAATGGCAATTATGCTACTTTTTGCAGTAATTCCGAATGTGTTTGCCACGGTTTGATACAGCAAACGTAAGGCACGAATGGCGGCGATTTCAAAAAAAAAGTCGCTTCCTAATTCGAGTTGAAACACCACTTCTTTTGGTTTCGACTGCTGGTTGAAGTACTCGACCGCATGAGCCAAGGCAAAAGCAACTGTTTGTACAGGTGTTGCACCCGCATTGTGGTATACGCCAGCGTTCACAAAAATGGTTGGCGATTGCTTTAAAAATCCGAACTGATTATCGGAACCCGTATACCAATTTCCTGTTGCGGCTAGTTCGTGAATCGGATCCGTTAATAAAGTAACTCCTTCGACTTTAGCTATGGCTTCAAAAAAAGTTTCGTCGTAAAAATGCGTTCGCACAAAGACGGGAATCTGTAAAGCAAACAAAGCTGCAAATGCATTCTGGAAATCGGCTATTGGTTCAGGCAAATCTAAAATTACAGCTTCGCAACCTTTAGCAACCAGCTTAGTGGCACGTTGTATGGTTTTCTCGACATTTTTTACGTAAAGTGTCTCGGTAATTCTAAAGGGCTCTGTTTTCGGAACCGCAGGCAAGTGTGTTGCACGGTCTTCCGAATTGTAAAAAGGCTTCACTTTTATACCATCGGCGGTCTGACGCACTACTGTTTCGTTATAGTCGGCACCTTTCAGTTCAAACTGAATCTGCTGTTTCCATTTTGCTGCCGAAACGCTTTCAAATGTGCTGAACTGTGATTTATTATCGCTCAATTTTACGTGATTTAGAATGATGAATCGATTGTATCGCCTTCGTATTCAATAATATAAATGTCTTCGCTATCTTTTTTCATGTAGTATTTTTCGCGTGCATATTTTTCAACAAAATCGTCGTCTTGCAATACTTTAATTCTACTCTGATCGCGTTTAATTTCTTCTTGATAAAAGCGTTTGTTTTCTTCTAATTCGTTCAATTCTTTATTAATCGTTTGGTGTTCGAGAAAAGAATACGTGTCGAAAAAGAGCATCCAAACGGTGAAAGCAATGAAAATCAGTACGTATCTGCTCCCAAAAATTTTGAGAATAGGATATTTATCGACCAGATTTTTGAGTTTGGCTTTCATATTATGGTTGCTTTCGCTTTCGCGGAAGATCAAATAGCGCTATAAAAGTAGCAAACTTACTTGATACGTTGGTTAATTACGGCACGAACTACATCGATTGCAACCGTATTGTATTTATCGTTTGGAATAATGATATCGGCGAAGGCTTTTGTGGGTTCGATAAATTGTTCGTGCATGGGTTTGAGCGTGTTTTGGTAGCGATTAAGCACTTCTTCCATGTCGCGTCCGCGTTCGGCAATATCGCGTTTGAGTCGACGTATGAGTCGCTCGTCTGAGTCGGCGTGCACGTAAATTTTTATATCGAATAATTCGCGAAGTTCGGGATTGGCGAGGATTAAGATTCCTTCAACGATCATTACTTTCCGCGGATGCGTAACCACGGTATCGCCGGTACGGTTGTGGGTAACGAACGAATATACGGGTTGGTGGATGGTTTGTCCGGATTTGAGTTCTTTAAGATGCTTTCCTAGCAGTTCAAAATCGATTGCTCGTGGGTGATCGAAATTGATGAGTGCGCGTTCTTCAAAAGAAAGGTGGTTGTTTTCGCGGTAGTACGAATCTTGAGAGATAATTCCGACTTCGGCTTGAGGTAGTTCGTTCATGATTTGATGAACTACGGTTGTTTTTCCGCTGCCTGTTCCTCCGGCAATTCCAATAATAAGCATAGCATCTAGGTTGGTTTCCGGAAAGCAAAGGTAGCTATTTTGTGGTAGTGGCGTTGGGTTCAAACCAATAAAAACAGCAGAAATTGATTTTGAAAATTTGTTGCATTTGGCCAAAAAAAGTATATCTTTGCGCCCGCTTCGGGGTGTAGCGTAGCCCGGTTATCGCGCCT
>JAIXTU010000332.1 GCA_027483785.1 Flavobacterium sp. | reverse complement strand
TATTTGTATGAAGATCGCTGGGGCGGCGATTTACGTTGGAACGATAGCTTCCGAGGCGGCGATGTGATTTATGGAGAGTCGATTTACACGTCACGCTTTGAGCTTTTTGGAGGTTATAAATCGAACTTTTTACATGGAAGCGATTTGCGATTTTCGTACACTTCACACCATCAAAATTCGGTTTATGGAACGGTTTTTTACCTCGCCGATCAGCAAATTGCGTTTACACAGCTTACCAAAGAATTTGTTTTAAAGAAGCATTCCTTTTTATTTGGAGCGGCCTATCGTTACCAACGATACAACGACAATACTACGGTTACTCCAACTGCCGACATTATGCACATTCCGTCGGTTTTTGTGCAAGATTTAATTCAGTTCGACGATAAGAATTCGCTTTTGCTTGGCGCGAGAACCGATTACAACAGCGCTCACGGTTTGATCTTCACACCGCGAGTTGCGTACAAATTCGAACTGCCTGCGAATCAGATTGTGCGTTTGAATGCCGGAAAAGGATTTCGTGTTGTTAATTTGTTTTCGGAAGATCATGCGGCATTAACGGGTGCTCGAGAAGTACTTATTTTGGAAGATTTAAAACCAGAATCGTCTTGGAATGCGACGCTCAATTACAGTAAGAAATTTTACCTCAGTTCCGGACATTTGCTTTCCGCAGAAGCAAATACTTGGTACACCTATTTTACTAATGCAATTATCGCTGATTACGACACCAACCCCAATCAGGTTATATACAAAAATTTGAACGGCTTTTCGCGAACAGCTGGTGTTAATCTGACTTTCGATGCGGTATTTCCGAATAAAACACGCGTGAATCTCGGAGCTACTTTTATGGATGTTAAAAATCGGCAAGACGGTGTCACTCGTACTCCTGTGCTTACCGAATCGTGGTCGGGCGTAGCAACTGTTAGTTTTCCGGTAACAACAAAACTAAACCTAGACTACACAGCAACGGTTGTTGGCCCGATGCGTTTACCACTACTTGGCCCACTCGATCCGCGGCCAGAATATTCGCCGGTTTACTCGCTACAGAACGTTCAATTGGCGTTTACCTTCGCGAAGCACTTTACCGTGATCGGCGGAATAAAAAACATGTTTGATTTCCGCCCAGATAAACACACACCGTTTCTAATTGCTCGAGCAAATGATCCGTTTGATACGAACGTACAAACCGATCCGCAAGGAAATATTTTGCCAACGCCCGATAATCCGTACGCGCTTTCGTTCGATCCTTCTTACATTTATGCTCAAAATCAAGGCCGTCGGTTTTTTGTCGGTATGCGCTATATTCTAGATTGATGGAAACAATTAGTTATTACGATTATATCTTTATCGGCGGCGGTTTATCGACCTTACTTACCGTCGACGAAATGCTCAAGTCTAAACGGTTTGATCAGCAACGAATCTTAATACTGGAAGCCGTTTCCAAAAATTCGAACGATCGTACCTGGAGTTTTTGGGAAAGTGGAAAAGGTAAGTTTGATAAAATTGCGGCTCAGTATTGGGATCATGCCATTTTCGCTGCCGCAGATTTTAAAACCACCGTAGCGCTGCATCCGTATACATACAAAACGGTCGAATCGGCAGCTTTTTACACCTCGCTTAAGCAGAAGTTCGAAAAATCCGGAATAGTAACCTATAAGCTAGAACGATACGAAAACCATAACGAGTCTGCAAATGGGGTAGTTGTGCGAACAGAAACCTCGGTTTACAATTGCAAAAAGTTGTTTGTTTCGGTTTTTCACAATCAGGAAACAGCACACCAAACCAAATACCCAATGCTCTGGCAGCATTTTATTGGTTGGAAGATTCGAACGAAAGAGCCGTTAATCGATCCAAACGCACTCACGTTTATGGATTTTGATTTACCGCAAGACGGAAATACACGTTTTATGTACGTCTTGCCCTTTTCGAACACCGAAGCACTGTTTGAATTTACGTACTTCTCTCCGGAAATTGTTGCCGACCATGTGTACACCGATTCGATAAAAACGTATTTGAAGCAGCGGCGTATTTTTGATTACGAGGTTTACGAAACGGAGCAAGGAGCCATTCCGATGAGCTGTTATCCGTTTTGGAATAAAAATTCAAAACACGTGGCGTACATCGGTTCGGCTGGTGGTTGGACCAAAGCGAGTACTGGATTTACTTTTAGCTCGTCTAGAAAGAAGGCGAAATCGCTTGTACAACACTTACACAGTGACTACGATCTGCGAAAACTCCGCTATTTTAACCGATTTTGGTTTTATGATTTGCTGTTTGTAGATGTACTTTACCGCAATAACGAATTGGGAAACGCGGTTTTTGCATCGCTTTTTAAAAAGTTACCTGCTGCTCTTATCTTGAAGTTTTTGGATGAAGAAACACGATTTACCGAAGAGTTGCGGGTGTTTTGGTCGTGTCCGAAGTGGCCTTTTGTTTCCGCAGTGTTTCGCCGGCTGCTCGGATTATCGCCAAAGCCTCATCAACGATAAGAAAAGTTTATGATTGTAGCGTTTTTTATCCGCTTGTTTAGCGGTAAATTTGCATTCTAAAAACAAGTACTATGTATCCTGAAGAAATGGTTTTACCCATGCGAAAAGAATTGGCTGATGCCGGTTTTCGCGAATTATATACCGCCGATGAAGTAAATAATATCCTTGCAGCACCCGGAACTACTTTGGTAGTTGTCAATTCGGTTTGTGGTTGTGCGGCTCGAAATGCACGCCCGGGCGCAAAGCACAGTCTTGGTGCGGCAAAGAAGCCCGATCAGTTGGTTACTGTTTTCGCTGGCGTTGATCGCGAAGCAGTTGATGCTGCACGCCAGCACATGTTTCCGTTCCCACCATCGTCGCCGAGCATCGCTTTGTTTAAAGACGGAGAGTTGGTTCACATGTTAGAGCGTCATCATATTGAAGGCAGACCGGCAGAGATGATCGCAGAAAACTTACAAGACGCGTATTCGCAGTTTTGCTAATCCGCTGAGATTCGTTTAAGCCCCAATAATCTGAATAAGATTGTTGGGGTTTTTTGTTTTGAAGTCTTTGATTTCAAAAAACAAACGTCTTTTCACGCACGCACGCCTGTCTCGATTTTCCGCGTTAAGGATGGAAACGAAAATCCTGTTTTGCGCTGCCGCTTACGGCGCAAAATAGATTGAAGTGAACAGCCTGACGGCGGCTGTGAAGATTATGTGTCTGCGAAGCGTTATGAATTTAGCCGCCGGAACGCCCAAAAAAATTACATATTATACAACCAACTTGCCGGATTAGCGTAGGTGCTGTTTTGCGAAATCATGAACTTTAGGGTGGTTTTGCCCGTGTCGCCGTTGGTTCGGATTTTCCCGATGCTTTGTTTGGTGCTCACTTTGTCGCCTTTGCTCACACTAACGCTGCTGAGGTTTTGATATACTGTAAAGAAATCTCCGTGCTGAATCATGACCGCTTTATTTACGGGCGAAATTACAATGACGCTGTACACTGTTCCGCCATATACGGCTCTTGCGTTGGCACCCGAATCGGTTGTGATTTCAACGCCGCTGCAGTGTACGGTTAGCCCTTTATAGATTGGGTGTGGCTGATCGCCGTAACGCAAACTTACCGTTCCGCGCTCTACAGGCCAAGGAAGTTTTCCTTTGTTGGCTTTAAAGTTATCGGATACGAGTTTTGCTTCGGGCGTAAGTACAATTTTTGTAGCGGTTTCGGTTTTGCGCGTTTCGGCTGCGGTAACTTTGGTTGGGTTTGCTTTTTTGTTTGCAGCAGCAGCTTTTTTGTTCGCTTCGGCAATTGCCGCTTTGATTAAATTGTCGATTTTTCGGTCGATTGCGCGCGATTCTTGCTGCTTTTTCTTGATTTCGGCAATGATTTTCTTTTTGTCTTTTTTAATGGAATTCACCAAACGCTCTTGCTCTAAACGTTCTTTTTCCAAGGCTTCGCGTTCTTTTTGCTGTTCTGTGAGCAGATCTTGTTTTTGCTTTTTCTGATCGTCGAGAACTGTATTGAACTGCTGCAGTTTTGATGTTTTTTCTCTAATTTCTTCGGCTTGCATTTTGCGGTACGAGGCGTATTGCTTCATGTACTGCGCGCGTTTGTATGCTTGAAGAAAATTTTCCGACGAAAGTAAAAACATAGCGCGACTCTGTTCTGAACGACTCTTGTACGATTTGCGAATCATTTCGGCGTAATCGGCTTTTAAATCGTCGAGATCGCGATTGAGTTTGTTGATTGCCAACTGATTGAGGTACATGTCGTTCTTCAATATCTTGGCTTGTTTCTCGGTCGTATTGATAAGCTTTTCACGCAACTTGATTTTTTCGGTTTGTTGCGCAATGAGTGTGGCAACCGACTTTTGCTTTTTATTTTGCGAATTCAGTAACTCTTCTTGTTCCTGAATTTCGCGCTGCAGTTGTTCTTTGCGACGTTGCAGCTCTTCTTGCGTTGGTTGTGCAAACGCTTGAAAAGAGAGTAGCAGTAAAAGAAAGGTGCACCACTTAAGTCTCATAAGATACTTTGTTATTCGAGTATAATACGTTCGTAACCGCTAGGCACTTCGTAAGGAAATGATACGTTTTCATTTACTTTCACGTCTTTATATTCGATTTCAATTTTAGAAAATTTATCCTGTTCTTTTGCCACAATCTTCACCGATAGAGGGAATGGTACATTAGCGTAGTTTCCGTAGCCGTTGTAATCAACCGTAACGCTTTGATTTTTTTCTATCCGTAAGATTTGTGTTTTCTTCAAAAAGAAGTTGCCTGCTTCAAAAGCGTAGGCGCTGGCTTGCGGTTTTGTTGCAATGGTTCGTATTTCGTAATTAGAACCCGATAAGACGGCAATAAAATCGCTTGCTGTTAAGTTATCGAGTGGCTTTCCAAGTAATAGGTTTTGAACTTTCTCGTAATTGAGAGGTGTTCCGGCCAGACGACTTAATGTAGTATAGTCGCCGTCAAAATATTTATCACCGGATTTTTGATAATACTGTACGCGGTCGGGTGTGATTAGTGCTTTTGCCAAAGTGTATCCGAGCACTTTTACGCTCACGAGTATTTTCTCGTCTTTTTTAATTCGGATGTCGGCGCCCGCATTTACTCCTGTATCTTCCGATTCGTAGCCTACACCTGCGCGGATTATCGCAGTTTTAAAATCGATTTTATTGGCTTGAATGCCGTTAATAATCGCTTGTACATCGAGCGCATCGGTTGCCTTTGCTTCGGCAATTTTAGCTTTCGACTTGCACGAAACGATCGTTAAAACGAGCAACAAGTAGGCGATTTTCTTCATTTTACTTCAGTTTTTCCGCTTTTTTGAGGTATTTGTCTTTGTTTTTCAGATCGCCTAAAGTTTGATAAACGTCTGCCAGCAATTTGTAAAAAGCTGCTTCAAAGGTAGGGTTATCCAATACAAAATCTACGCCGCTTTCTAATTCGGAAATGGCTTCTTTTGATTTTCCGGTTTTGAATAAGGCAAGACCTTTGTAATAGAAGGGTTCGGGCTGATTCGGAAATAAATCGGCGAAATTTTGTGCTTGTTTCAGTAAAGCATCGTACTGCTGATTCTGCGAAAGCGATTGGAAAAGGAGTCGCGCCGCTTCAAAATCGTCGGGCTTGATCGAAATGCCTTTCTGAAGATACTTTGCGGCTTTGGTGTAGTCTTTCTTGTTGAAGAAGTATTTTCCAACTTCGGTAGCCACTACTATGTTTTTGTCTTCTGGCAGTATGGCAATTGCTTCTTCAAAAACCTGTTCGAATTGTTGGTTTTTAGTAATGAAAATGAGAAACTCATTAATCATTCGATGCTTGATTTTTGCATCAACACGTGAACTTTTCAGTGCCTGTTTTAAGGCTGAACCAGCTTTTGTGCCGTCGTTGTTGGCGAGATGTAGTTTGAATAAACTCACCTGTGCCCAATCGGAAGTTGGAATTTCTTTTTCCAACATTTTGGCAACTTCTAAGGCTTTTTCTTCTTGATTGCTGTTGCTGTAAATTGTTATCAGCTCTACATAATTCGATTCTTCTTTCAGATTTTTTTTGATCTTACTCAACAAATCGTCTTTTTCAGCGCCTTGATATTTGGCATCCGATAAAATTTGGGCTTTGTACAAGCGTCGTTTATCCGACTCGCCAACGGTTTCGTTAAGCTGATTGATAAGCGTTAAAGCTTTGTCGTACTGCAAAGTATTCATGTAAAGCGAGACCAAATCTTCCTGGTACGAAGCTTCGAATGGAACCAACTGCTGCACTAAAACAATGGCTTGTTGCCAATCTTGTTTGGCGTAGCACACCTCATACATACCGTCGAGATACCACCTGTTTTTTGGATCTAATTCGTAAGCTTTTTGGAAATTAGCATATGCATCCTCGTACTTCTTTAGCTTCAGGTAGCTTTTTCCCAGTTCGTTGTAAACCGCCGGATTTTGTTTCTGAATTTCAGCACATTTTTCTAAAGCGGTGATGGCTTTGTCGTAATTTTCGATGCTTTTTTGTTTCAGCCCTTCGAAATACGAATTCTGAAATTCATCGGTAGTAGCGGCAATCTGTTCGGGTTCAACTTGGGCAAAAGCTGAATGAGCAGCGAAAAAGCCACAAACCAAAAGTAACGTTATGTTGCCGAGTTTATTCATTATTCGAGAACGCTGTAATCGCCTATGCTGATTTTGGTGAAACTACCGTCGAATTTCGCAGAATTACCAATCATCGCTTCGTCTAAATTGGCATTAGAAATGATAGATTGCGTTTGAATCAGACTATTTTTAACGGTCGAATTGCTGATTTTAGTATGTGCGCCAACGGATACGTTTGGTCCGAGGGTGCTGTTTTCTATTACAGCATGATCGCCTATAAAGCAGGGCGGAATGATAGTAGCATTTTTTAAGACAGCCGAACTACTTACCAAATCGTTACCTTCGTCGTGTAAAAACTGTAGCATTCGGCTGTTGGTTTCTACCGTTACGGCTTTGTTTCCGCAATCCATCCATTCGTCGACCGTTCCAGGCACAAAACGCATGCCTTTTTGCTTCATGTTTTCGAGGGCATCTGTGAGTTGATACTCACCGCCTTTAACCACATTGTTATCGAGCAGATATTGCAATTCTTCACGTAAGGTTTCGCCCGATTTAAAGTAGTAAATGCCGATGATTGCTAAATCCGACACAAAGTTCTTTGGCTTTTCAACGAAATCTATAATTTCATTTTTCTCATTGAGTTGCACCACACCAAAAGCCGACGGGTCGTCGACTTTCTTGACCCAAATCACACTGTCGGCAGTTTGGTCGAGCGTGAAATCGGCACGAAATAAGGTATCTGCGTAAGCAACTACTAACGGTCCGGACATCGATTCTTTCGCACATAAAATAGCATGTGCTGTTCCCAAAGCTTCATTTTGATAGTAAATACTGCCGCTCGCACCTAATTTTTCGGCGATTGCTACCAGTTCGGTTTCTACAGCTTTACCAAAATCTTTATGAATAATGAAGGCAATTTCGCTGATCGGTTGGTTTATAACATCGGCGATATCTTCGACCAAACGGTGGACGATGGGCTTACCCGCAATTGGAATTAAAGGTTTCGGTACAGTTAAGGTATGCGGACGTAGTCGAGATCCGCGTCCAGCCATCGGAACAATAATTTTCATATTTAGATTTTAATTTTTTCCAGTACTTCCAAATCCACCAGCACCGCGCGTGGTTGACGTTAATTCGTTTACTTCCTCAAAAACAGCTTGTTCGTAACGGGCAAAAACCACTTGTGCTATACGATCGCCGGGCGAAATTAACGCTGTTTCTGCTCCTAAATTAATCAAAATTACGCCTACTTCGCCACGATAATCGGCGTCGATGGTTCCCGGAGCGTTTAACACGGTTATTCCTTGCTTGAGTGCCAAACCACTACGCGGACGCACTTGAGCTTCTGTTCCGGCAGGTAATTCCATAAACAAACCCGTTTTTACCAAAGCGCGTTCTAACGGTTTTAACGTAATAGGTTCAGAAATCGCGGCACGAAGATCGATTCCAGCGGCCAAATCGCTTTCATAAGCTGGCAACGGAAAAGCAGATGTATTGATGATTTTTACAGCAAGCATACAAGCATTTTTGATGCCGCAAGATAGGAGATTTTGCGCTTAGCTGATTCTCACTTCCCACTCTTAATTTACCTATCTAAGTATTCGTGATTGCTGATTTAACCGCTGCTGTACAGCAAAATTTTTTGTTAGTGTGTTAATAATTGACTAATTATCAAAACGTTAATAAATTTGAAGTTATAATTGTCATTTATTTGTGATTTAACAATAAAACAAAAATCATGAAAAAAGTTCCCTTTACACAGGCAGGTGTTGATTTAAAGCGTGTTGAATTAGAGGCGCTATCAGAAGAACAGTTTAGAATTCAGATCAACGAAATTCGATATCGCTTTAGAGATTGGGCAACGAATAACTTCCAACTGAATGATGATCAACTTGCCTATCTGCGCGAAACTCCAGACGAGTTTATCAACTTTCAAGGAATCTCGGTTGCAATAGCATTTGATTATAAATTGGATTTACAATTAACCACGCCCGACACCTACTCCCCCCCAATTGCATCTCGCCGAAAGGCAAAAGTTGTGGTGAAGGCTAGTGGTTCATGGAGTCCGGGCGAGAGTGTAAAGATTGAAAAGTGGTATGTTGGCGTTGGCTATAACATCCCAATCTTCAATTAGATAACATTTTGCTTATTCAAAAAGTCTAGATGTATACTGATAACTAAAAACAATCTTAGTCATTTTGTATAATGAAATTTCATTATACAGATTTCTACTAAAATGATTTCAAAATGTTAAATTGTAATTTCCTTGGGCTAAGAATATTCATATTCGTATCTCTTCAGCTTCTTTTATCGAAATCTTTCGCTCAAGTTGACTCTTCAATCCTTGATCGAACTTCAACTCAAGTTTTCACAAATGGGAATTTAGAGGCGAATTCGAATATGCACGTCAGTTCAGACGGATGGATATTTTTTAGTTGTGAAATTGAGGGTAAAGTATATAGATTTTTATTTGATTCAGGGGCACAAATTTCGGTGTTGAATTCACGGATTTTTAATGACACTAGTACAGTTCATGCTTTAATTACTGATCTATCTGGTAATGAAAGTACCAGCAAAATGGTTACTAAATCGGTAAAATTTGGAGGCTTTGAGTTCCAGAACGTGTCTTTTGTGGTGTCTGATTTATCTCAGATAGAAAATAACTCCTGTGAGAAAATTGATGGCGTTCTTGGAAGTAACGCTCTAAGTTTACTTAATTGGAAAATTGATCCAACTTTAACGCTATTGTCATGTTCGTTTAATCCATATCCTGCATCTTCAACTTCAAGTAGTGCTAACATTGAATTTACAAATGAAACACTCCCGCTAGTTCAGGTTAACATTGGGAAAACGAAATTTTGGGCGCTATTGGATACGGGTAATACAACGACCATAAATTTAACCAGTGAGGTTGTAAGTTCTGAAAAATCGTTAAGAAAAGCTCATAAATTGTATGGAGAAGGAATTTCAAGCATCGCAATCAACGGTAGTTTAAACGCTACTAAGTCGGAATTAATTTTTGTGGACGAAGTAAGGATTGACGACATTTTGTTGACGAATGTTAATGCATTTGTGACAACCGCCAAGCCTGCTATTGGAGTTAAAACGTTTATAAACGGCATTTTAATTTTAAATTTTACTGAAAAGAAAATGTACTTTAATCGGCAAAATGAAATTAGCTCAGATTACTTTCAGAGCTATGGATTCAATTTGTGCTATGATACCGGCAAAGGTGTAAATTTTTGTTTCTTATGGGAAGATTCTAACGCCAAACGCGCTGGACTAAGTATTGGAGATATTTTATTGAGTGTCGACGATATTTCATTAACAGAAATCAATGAACAAAAGTTTTGTGATCTAAAAAAACAATTAGCTAGTTCGCGCAAGATTGAAATTGAAATACTATCAAAAGGAAAAATTCGAAAGCTAAAATTGGAGAAAAAGCCATTAGATAGCCGTAAACAATGATGAAATTGATCTAATTTTTTTTGTTGTTGCTCACTCAGGATCATTCCGGTTCAAAATCAACTTTCTCTCATTGACAAAAACAACGATAATCATCGCAAAAAATGCAACAACGGCAACGATTATATTTCCGCGAAAGCGGTAAAAACTCACAAAACTCAAACCTATCGCTAGCCCTAAATACAATCCAATTTTTCGGTAATCGTACGGAATCGGGTAGTACTTTTGGCCTAAGGCATACGACACCAACATCATACTGCCGTAGGCCGCTAAAGTAGCAACAGCCGAACCTGTGTAACTGTACAACGGAATTAACCAAAAATTTAGCGCCAGAGTAACTA
>JAIXTU010000390.1 GCA_027483785.1 Flavobacterium sp. | reverse complement strand
TTCCAGCAGAAAGGAAGTCTGGCGCATAAAGCTCTTTTGTTGTTCTTTCATAAACATCAATCGTACCTTCTAATTTATTATTGTAGTTAAAATCGAGACCAACGTTAGATTGCGACTGCTCTTCCCATGCCAAAGTAGGATTTCCTAACTGTGTAAAACCAGAACCGCTACTGTTCGCGTCGTAGCCCGCACCTGTCCCATATAAATCACGGACAATCGCTGCCCCAGTTATCAAAGCATTAGTTCCATATCCCGCAGCAAGAACGTTTTGGTTACCTTGGGTACCATAAGAAGCTCGTAATTTTAACATTCTCCATTTGGTATTCTTCATGAAATCTTCCTTGTCAATATTCCATCTTCCAGAGATCGCCCAAAAAGTTGCCCATTTGTTGTCTTCAACAAAACGGTACGAACCATCTCTTCTCAAAACAATACCTGCCCCAAATCGTTCGCTGTAATCGTAATCAATCGTACCGAAATACGAAAGGGTACCCGCTGTGAGTTTACTTGCAGACAGCGCAGGTATGTAGCTGTTGGGGTTGTTCTCAGGATCAAATGGCACATAACCTGTTCCCGCACCAAATGACCAAGTTTTTTCGTTCAAACCATTCTGAGTAAACGAATTTGTTGCCACATGCACTTTTGTATACTCCATATAAACACCTGCATCAATTCTGTGTTTATCTTTAAAAGTTTTACTATAATTTAAACTGGCGATATTGGTGAAAGTGACATCTCGGGTGTTAGCATTTGTTTCGAAACCCCCAAAAGTTTCTTCTCTGTTATTTCGAACAGCAATTGCTAAATAACCTCTAGGATCTCTAGCAAAGATACGCCTTGACAATCTATAATCTACGCCAAACTTATTTTGAATCGATAACGATTTAGACAACTTGTAGCTTCCTGAGAAATTAGCCAAAACACTTGTCTCTGAGAATTCATTCGGCACTGATCCTCTTAAAATATCTTCTAAAACATAGGTGTCATTTGCGCCATTAAAGTCCGTCCGAATGGCATCATAAAGTTCTTGACCCGTTGCATACACAGATGGAGATAGATAAGGCAAACCTAAAAGAGCTCCTTGAAGCGGATTCTGGATTGTATTGTTATCTATACCGCTATTTGTTTCCTGCGCCAACTGATTTCTTCTTGAAAACCCAACAGTAAGTTGAGATCCGTAAGTAAACTTTTCATTTATACTACGTCCATTGAAATTGTTTCTTACTGTAAATCTTTGGAAATCTGTCGTAGGCACAAGACCACCTTGCTCAAAATAATTAAAAGAAGTATAATTACTTGTGTTCGCACCACCAAAGGTCAATCCAATATTATGCTGTTGAAAAACGTCTTGATTAAAAAATTGATCTCGCCAATTTGTATTAATCTGATATGCATCAATCTGAGCCTGCGTTAAGGTACCTCCTAAACCGATAGTTTGAGGATTGTCTGGCGTACTAACTGCATCAGTGTATCTTCTTTCAATAGTTAATGCTTCTCGTGCATTTGCCAAATTATACGACTCTTGCGGCAATCGAGACACACCTGTCATGCCATCATAAGTTACCTTAAGAGCAGAACCATACTTCGCGCTTTTGGTAGTAATAACAAGCACGCCATTAGCGCCTCTATTACCGTAAATTGATGTTGAATAAGAGTCTTTTAACAATGTTGCTGTTTCGATGTCGTTTTGGTTCAAATTTCTAAACTGATTAGCCGCAGTAGGAACTCCATCAATTACAATTAGAGGATCTAAACTTGCGTTGATTGAACCAACACCTCTAACAATTAAATCGATTTGCCCAGAACCAGGTGAACCCGAACTCGAAATAACGTTCAAACCCGCTATTTGTCCTTGAAGAGAATTAAAGAAAGATGCGTTTGGTCTGTTTTGGATTGTTTCCGAAGAAATTGTTGCAGACGCTCCATTTGTTCTTGCTTTTGTACTGGTTCTGTTATAACCTTCACTTACAAGCTGTACCTCAGTTAAAACTTGAACGTCTTCCTGAAGCGATACATTGATCGTTGAAGATGCTCCAACAGTAACTGATTTTGTCTTCATTCCAATGAAGGAAAATTCGAGAACATCACCAGCGGCAGCCGAAATGGAGTACTTTCCATCTAAATCAGTCGAGGCGCCCTCGTTTGTACCCTTAATCGCGACAGTCACGCCGGGTAAAGGCATTTTTCCATCAGTCACAACTCCACTGATTGACTTCTTTTGCGAGTAGCCAACTAAAGTGGTAAACACAATCGCAATAGTGAGTAACCATTTAAATTTGAATCTCATATTTAATTAATTTGAATTAGTTATTCCGCAAACTTCATAATAATTTCTTAATTACACAACTTCTAGCCTTTTATTGCGAAAAATTAACTTATTTCCAAACTTGGCTTCATAATTTTGAATAACTATGTTAACAAGAGTATATTTAAAATAAAAGGTTGCGCCACATGAAGTTTTTTAACATTTTTAAGCTCTTTTTCAATTAGTTATGCTAAAACCAAACTATTTAAGCCATCTTCTTGAAGCTGGTGTCGATGAAGCTGGAAGAGGTTGTCTTGCTGGGCCTGTCACTGCAGCAGCGGTTATTTTGCCTCCTCAATTCGAGAGTAAATTATTGAACGATTCTAAAAAATTAACGGCTAATCAGCGATTTCAGCTGCGTGAGGTCATCGAAAAAGAAGCCATAGCCTTCGCAGTTGCTTGGGCAAGCGTCGAAGAAATTGAATCAATCAATATCCTGAACGCATCAATATTAGCCATGCATCGAGCTATCGAAAACCTTGCGGTATTACCTCAACACCTATTAATTGATGGTAACCGATTTAAAAAATATAAAGACATACCTCATATGACAATTATAAAAGGTGATGCCACATATATGAATATCGCAGCGGCTTCTATTTTAGCTAAAACCTATCGAGACGACTATATGCAACAAGCTGCAAAAGCCTATCCGCAATACGATTGGCACAAAAACATGGGATATCCTACTCCGAAACATCGACAAGGAATTCTCGATTTCGGAATCAGCGAACATCACCGAAAAACTTTTAAACTACTGCCTGACCCAGAACTTTCGTTTAATTGGTAATGATTTCTGCTTCGAAATACTGCTGGAAAAATTTCAAAAACAAGGATTTTACTTCTTCTATCGGAACCTGCGTAACACCCAGCTCGTTTTGCAATGAGGTAACACCTTTACCTCTAATTCCGCAGGGGATGATGTGATCGAAATAGCCTACATCAACGTTTACGTTCAAGGCAAAACCGTGCATGGTAACCCAACGCGAAGCCCGAACTCCCATAGCACAGATTTTCCGAGCAAATTTTGTATCAGGATCGAGCCATACGCCTGTTTCACCCGACGATCGTTGTCCTTTTAAACCGTAATATCCAATAACAGCAATTACTGCCTCTTCCAACAAACGTAAATACTTATGAATATCTGTGAAGAAATTTTCCAAATCTAAAATCGGATAACCTACAAGCTGCCCGGGACCGTGATAGGTGATGTCGCCTCCCCGATTAATCTTATAAAAAGTAGCTCCAATTCGAGTCAATTGTTCTTCCGATAACAGCAAATTTTCGAAATCGCCACTTTTGCCCAAGGTATACACATGCGGATGTTCCACAAAAAGCAGCTGATTTCTAGTGGGTTGACAGACTCCCGAGCGGTTCGCTAATTTTTGCGCAACAATTTGCTGAAAAATCTGCTCCTGTAAATCCCACGTTTCCTTGTAATCTTTTCTGCCTAAATCGGTTACTAGAACTTTCTTGTTTTGAATGATTTGCATATGGCAAAGTTACAAATACTAGTTCAATCCTTTTTTTGAATACGCTCCTTTTGCTTAAGGTACTTTCCTGGCACCTAAATTTAACATTTGTAATATTGCAATATTACCTCAAATAAAACATTGAAATAGAAAAGTTTAAGTATTATTAAACATCAGAGTAAAATATAACTTTCTGTCTCTATTTCTAAAACGTCACATCTAAACGATTGCCGCGGCCGTGATGGAAGTGGAAATAA
>JAIXTU010000189.1 GCA_027483785.1 Flavobacterium sp. | reverse complement strand
TCGCATTACCAATATCTTCCGAGGCCAAAATCACCAATCGTCGAGCAATAAACTTCACATCTTCACCACCGCTCAGCATGCGTCCCAACCAATAAATCGCCGCATTCGGATCACTGCCGCGAATCGATTTTATAAAAGCCGAAACCACATCGTAATGCATCTCACCACTTTTATCATACCGCGACATTTGCTGCTGCGCCACCGCTAAAACCTGAGCATCGTTAATAATTGCAGGCTCCGAAGTTTGCGACAACACAACGAGCTCCAACAAATTCAATAATTTTCGCGCATCGCCGCCCGAATAGCGCATTAAAGCCGTTGTTTCCTCAATTTTTACTTGCCGCGTTTTTAATAACACATCTTCCGCTAATGCCCGTCGAATCAAAGTTTCCATTTCCGGAACGCCAAAGGATTCCAAAACATACAACTGGCAACGCGACAAAAGGGCAGGAATAACCTCAAAACTCGGATTTTCTGTCGTGGCTCCAATTAAGGTCAACCAACCTTTTTCAACCGCTTCCAACAACGAATCTTGTTGCGATTTACTAAACCGATGAATTTCGTCTATAAACAAAAGCGGTTTTTGCGGATCGAAAATTCCACCGCCGCGTTTCGCCCGATCAATAACCTCACGAACGTCTTTCACGCCAGCGTTTACAGCACTTAACGAATAAAACGGACGCTTAGTTTCCGCCGCCAAAAGCTGAGCTAAAGTTGTCTTTCCCGAACCCGGAGGTCCCCAAAACAACAAACTCGGAACCACACCCGATTCAATGAACTTCGTCAAAATCCCATTCGCACCAACCAAATGCGACTGGCTGATGTAATCCCGCAAATCCCTCGGCCGCAACCGTTCCGCTAAAGGTATATCCATACCGTAAAAATAAATCTATTTCACAAATCCCAACACTCTCATCCCAATACTTCCTCTTAATACTTAATACTTCAATCTTAATACTAAAACGAAACGTACAGCGGTAAATTCATCAAAGTCTTAATACTTAATACTCTCATCTTAATACTTCCCAGCAGCTAATCCGCCTATCCACTACAAGTTTGCGCACTTGCGTTTGGTTTTGTCTGGCGCTGCAAAGCGCTTCCTGCGGTCGCATGTGCAGCTGCCGTCAAAACGCAAGCGCAAGCACACAAAGCTTTCCGTTTCTATGCGGGCTAGGGCAGTCGTTTCCACAATCAAACCTGACAAAAAAGCAGTTCACTAAAAATCGGACTCGTTTTTGCTTTCCAAAATTAAATCTAGCGATACAGCGCCATGAATTTAAAATTTACACCTGCAACCTGGCTTTTTCCGCTGCTATTCGTAGGTGCGCTGTGGCTCGTTTTCGGCATCGAAGAGTTTTTAAATACCACTTTCGTGGCGTTCTCGCTCAATCCAAGAACATTTACCGGTCTATCAGGTGTCGTTTGCGCCCCTTTTCTTCATGCCGATATCGAACATTTATCCAACAACAGCATGGCGCTTCTCGTATTACTTACGGCATTGATGTACTTCTACCGCCGACTCGCACTAAAAGTAGTTGTCATAGGTATTTTACTCTCCGGAATCATCACTTGGGTAATAGGTCGCCCTTCCTATCATTTAGGCGCTAGCTCGCTTATTTATGTGGTAGCTTCGTTCCTCATTTTCAAAGGCTTGCAAGTGCAGCATTACCGTTTGGTTGCGTTATCTTTTCTGGTGATCTTTTTCTACGGAAGTAGTATTTGGTACATGTTCCCAACGGCCGATGCTGGCATCAGTTGGGAAGGTCATTTGTCGGGTTTCATCGCCGGTTTATTCCTAACCAAAAAATACGCCGGTTACAATCCGATCATCGAGCCCCAATACGAATGGCAACGACCCGATTACGACCCATTAACTGATAAATTCATGCAACGATTCGACGAAAACGGAAATTTCGTAAACCCGCCACCACCCGAACCTGAGCCAGAAGCTATTCCTGAAGTTCAGATAATTTACGATTTCAAACCCAAAAAAGAAGAGTCGAATTAGGCAAGACGCTGCCGAATGGCTTCATACAAAAAAGCACCGCAAGCCACCGAAACATTAAGCGATTCTATGGTTCCGTACATCGGTAGTTTTGCCGTAGCGTCAACAATTTTTAAAACACTTGGGTTAATTCCGCGGTCTTCACTTCCCATAATTATCGCAGAAGGTTTTGTGAAGTCAATATCATATACCAAAGCACTTGTTTTTTCGGTAGCAGCTACTACTTGAAAATCGCTGCTTTGCAAATAAAATATAGCGTCTTTGATGTGATCTACTTTGGCAATCGGAACATTAAAAACCGCACCCGCACTGGTCTTTACGGTATCGCCGTTTACAGGTGCAGCACCACTTTTTCCGATAATAATTCCGTGAACTCCCGTACACGATGCTGTTCGAATAATGGCCCCGAAATTTCGGGCATCACTAATTTGATCCAAAATCAAAAAAAGCGGAGTCGAAGTTTTTTCAAGTGCTTTTTCCACTAGTGTTTCTAAACTCAAAAAATCAATTGGAGCAATCGTAGCCACTGCTCCTTGATGGTTTCCGGGCGTTAATTTATTTAGCTTTTCCACTGGAACTTGCGAATAGGAAATACGCTCTCGATTTAAAGTGTTAATTAGCGTTTTCATCAAATCGCTACTGCTATCCTTCTGTATATAAACTTTATCGATTGTCGTTTTCGCCTGAATTGCTTCCAAAATAGCGCGAACGCCAAAAATATTTTCTGAATTTTGCATGCGGCAAAGATAAAAAAAGCCCGCTAGCATGTGCCGCGGGCTGTAGAATTTAAAATAGGGTTGTTTATAACGATAAGGGCGGCCAAGGACTACCGTCGGGTCTTGTAAGTGTTACCTCACCACCTTCTCCATAAGTATTCGTCCAGCTAAACGATAAGCTAGCTCCATTAACAACTAGATTGCTCATCGTGTATGTGTCTCCAAACTGATCGTTTCCTCCAAATTGGATAGTATTACAAACATCTACGAGGGTTACTCCCTCTGAAATATTTCCAGGTCCATAAATGGCTTCCCAGCCTCCAAAAGAAGCATCTGAAATTTCATACGCACCACCGCCAATAGCAGTAAATGTAACCGTGCCCGTTATTGGACCCGCAACCGATGCTCCGCCGGGCTCATACGCATTTGTAGTAGTGTAGTTATAGGTTCCACCTAAATCCGATGGACAAGAAACCAAAAACGATTGTGATACACTGTAAACAGCCGAATTTGCCACATTGGCACCAAAATTTCTAGAACCATCGTCGTTATACATTTTGATAACTGTTCCGTTTGTAAGAGTCAAGTCGGCAGTAATCAAAAGTTCATCGCCAACTTCGAAATCCGCGGGAACGTTTATTTGCTCAAACGCATCAAAAATGCTGTTTTTCGTAATCGAAACGGTAGCAGGAAATTCTGCTATTTCCGATTGAAGCACCGATCTAAAAACAGATCCGTCAGATTTGTAGTAAAACAATACCACATCCATCGAATATACTTTTCCAAAGCCTTTATCTAATGTGAGAGAAAGGTTGATGTCGCCACCGTTGGTAACCGCCACAAGATTAATAATCTCATCTGAGGTGTCGTTAATTGTAATATCAGGAACGGCTGCTTCGATCAGATTCAATTTTGAATCACCGCCGTCGGTTTCACACCCCGACAGCATTAGAGCTGCGGCAAGTGCGAGAAAAAATAACTGTAGTTTTTTCATTTTTTTTGCTTTTTAGTCTATGTCCCAGAATATTTTGTAGCTCGCCGGATTTTTCTGTGCGGGCGCGTTAGAGTTTACATTTAACTCGTTCACAGGCCAAAACCAACTGAATTGATACGGATTACTTAAAACCGTGTCGGCATCATCTAACGGAAAATCATCTTCGTTATCGAGTTGGTATTCGGGAGAAGGTGCAAGCGGGTCGGCAAGAATAGGGAACCCCGTTCTTCGGTAATCATTATACTGATCCATTGGATCACCATAAGTAGCAACCCATTTTTGAGTCATAATAATCTCCAATTTTTTGTTATTTCCTGCACTATTAAATTCAGCTATTAAATTGTCAATAAATGTATTCGCGGCAGTAGTGCCCGCTAATTCAGGTACATCTTGCGGAGCATCGTTAGCTGCAACAACTTGATCTACTTTTGCAAATGACGCTTCCATCGCTTCTCTTAATTTGGCAGATGCAGAACCCGAAATTAAGCCAACATGAATAAGTTCAGCTTGGATGTAAAGAAATTCGTCGTAGGTTAATATTCGATGTGGTGCAATTCCTGTCGGACGATTTGTAGTACCAGCCATCAAAACATTTACGCTCGCTCCTTCACCATCATCATAGCGACCTCCTGCGGGGAAGATTCCTGGATACGTGTACGAGTTTTCAGCACTGAAGCTAACATTTGGTCCTACAGAACCAAAACGAATAGAGAAAAATCCGGTGTTGGCATCCCAATAGTCGGCAACCGGATCTCCAGTCGCAGGATTTCCTTGATCAACAGGAAGTTGGTTTGCTTGCAATTGATTGAAGAAGTAGTAAGGAATTCTTGGATCTCTATTTCCATTGTGAATATTCGGATTGACTCCTTTCATAATTTCATAGAACCAAGGCGATTGGTAGCTGCCAAATTGCGTAGAGTTGTAAGATTCCAAAAACAGCAGGTTTCGCTCGTCAACTGGGGCTAACACATTGTAATGTTTGAATTCAAAGTCGTCAGCATTAGAAGTCATAAAGTTACCTTCTGCTACGAGTGCATTGAATCCAGCAGTGTCAAAATCTGATACTTTTCTAATCTGATTATACAATTTCAGTTTGAATGTATTGGCAAAACGTATCCACTTGTCTGTGTCGCCTTCGTAGATTAAATCGTCATTTGCAGGTTGATTTAAACCTTCTCCAGAGTTAATATTTTCTTTAGCAGTATCTAGTAATGCAAAAATCTCATTGTAAATAGTTCTTTGCTCGTCGAATTTCGGACTTATAATACCCGACTCTAGTTGTCCGGCTTCAGAAAAAGGTACATCACCCCAAAGATCAACGGCAACCGACATGATATAAGCTTTCTCAATCTGAGCAATTCCTACATAAACCAGATCGCCTGATTCTGTTCCTCTTGAAATAATGTTGTTGATGTTAAGTAAAGTGTAATACACAGCATTCCAATCGTTGAGCATATTGATGTTGTCAACTTTTAGACCGTATTGATCATATTCTTCACGCGTAGTGGTTTGATGTGTATAAACAGAAAGAATAGTTCCGCCGTTTACGTTAAAATTTGTCAAGTTGTTTAAATCGACCTGACTGCCAGTTAACAGTAGCGAAAGTGGTGCATTTGTTGGGTTATCGTTGTCTTTATCTACGTCAAGGAAATCCTGACACGATGAAAACAACACACCTAGGGCAAGAGCATAAGCCCCAATGCGTGAACTCAATTTATATTTTATAGTATACATAGCGCTTAAATTAGAAAGTTAGATTTAACTTGAATCCGTATCTCTTTGCAGTGGGAGCGGATTGTACCTCAATTCCTTGTAGTTGTGTTCCTCCAAAACTGGTAACTTCTGGGTCGAAATTCGTGTATTTGGGAACATTAGGTGCGTGATACCATAGGTTACTTCCGATTACTGCAAACGAAATGGCTCCGAAGGGCGTTTTATCTAACCATTTTTTTGGCACATCGTAGGTTAAGCTCGCTTCACGCAATCTGAATACAGTTCCATCATAAATACTCGCTTCGTCCACAGAATTTATGGCAAAGGTATTTCCGCCGTTTGGAGAGAAATACAACTCGTTCATTCCCAATTGAACCGTATTAGGAATTTTATTACCACTCGCATCTAAAATAGGCGTCCCATCGCTGTTACCATAGAAGCCCGGTATTATGAATGTGCGCTCACGATCTTCGGTGTCACGAGTTACACCACGACCCAATAACGATTCGATAGTCGACGACTTGATATCGCCACCCTGTCTCCAATCAAATTGAGTTCGTAAGGTGAACCCTTTATAGGAAAGGGAATTAATAAAGCTCATCTTAAAGTCTGGTGTCGGATCGCCAATAATGCCAGGAGTAGGGTCCTGAATGATACCTCCTCCATTTGGATTAATCAAATAATTTCCAGCTTCATCTCTCGCGAAACGAGTTCCATAAAACACTCCAAACGGCTGTCCCACAGCAACGTATGCAACTTGGTTAACATCAATAGGATAACGTTCAAGTCCTTCAATTAATGCAGTTACTTCATTGACATTCTTTGTAAATGTTGTAAACAAGTTCCATTTAAAATTTTCGTTTTGAAGCGGTATCAAATTCAAGCCAATTTCAACCCCCTTGTTAATCATTTCGCTGACGTTGGTGTTATATTCTGCATAACCACTTGAACCAGGAACTGTGATTGGAGTTAACAAGTCAGTTGTTGTTTTTTGATAAACAGTGAAATCAAGAATAACTTTTCGTTTAAAAAATTCCAAATCTGTTCCCAATTCGATTTCTGTAGTAAACTCGGGTGTAATTTGTGGGTTTGCTAAGAAGTCTGGATTGCGTATGGTTGCAGTGCCGTTAAAAGGATTTCCAATAACATAAGGTCTGTTCAAAAATTCGGCACTCGCATCGCGACCTGCTTTTGCAATACCAAATCGAAGTTTTGCAAAATTTAATAGATTGCTTTGGATTTTAAACATATCTGTCAAAATCAACGAAGTTGAGAACGATGGGTAGAAGTATGAATTATTGTTTTTTGGTAATGTAGAAGAAATATCGTTACGAGCCGTGAAATTCAAAAACCAATAATTTTTGTATGATAAAGTTAAATCACCAAAGAAGCCAACATTTCTTCTTCTAGTTTCTGAATCAATTAAATTAGTGATGGTTTCAACATTTCGCATATTGAAAATTTCAGGTAAAATCATATCATTACCTTGATAGACTAAACGACTTGTTCTATTATTTAAGATGTTAGTCCCTGTGATCGCTGAAAGCGCAATGTTATCTGTTAACTCATAGTCGAAGTTCACTAAGAGAGTCTGCTCAAGATCAGTTGTAGTATATTCATCTGAAGTTAAGGACCCAACGCCTCCGTTTGCACGCGAGTTGATGTCACGAATTTCCATACGATTTAATTCGTAACGGTTGTATCCTAATCGGTAAGACGCTGAAATGTTCTTATTGAAACTGTACGCTAAATTAAATCCAGCCACCGTTCTATTTGTTTCCGTTCGTATTTGGTCGTTTTCCCAACTCCATAAAGGATGATCAAATTGTCCTTCAAGAGGAGTTACTGATGCCCCAGTAAGCGGATCTTTATAAGGAAGGTTAAAATCCCAGTTACGAGCAAGAATCATTGCTCTAGCAAATGAAGAGGATGAACCGTCAAACTGATTTTCCCCAAAAAACCCTCCTACTTGATCTGTTTTTGTATACGACATATTGCTTCCAACTGTAATTCCATTTTTAAGTTTGAAAGTACCACCAGTCGAAATCGAAGTTCTATCAAATGTATTGAATGGTATATAACCGTTTTGATTCAAGTCGGATAGCGTAAGGTTGAAAGAACCCTCATCCGAACCATAACTTAAATTGACACTTTGATCGTTTACAATTCCGGTAGTAAATAAGTCTTTTACGTTATTCGGTTTCGCCACGTATGGAACGGTTGGGCCAAATTGGTCTGGAAACGCTGCTAGAATTGGTGCCCAAGTTGGGATTTCTGTGATAGTTCCAAATTTTGGTCCCCATGAACCATTCGCGCTAGCGTAGTTGAAATTACTTCCAGCACCATAAGAGTTCTGATACTCGGGTAAATTAGCAATGTTCTCAAAATAAGTACCGCTACTAACACTTACCCCAAGCTTTTTATCTCTTTTGCCCTTAGAACTACCCGACTTTGTTGTAATTACGATTACTCCGTTTACTGCTCTTGAACCGTATAGCGCTGCTGCTGGAATTGACTTAAGAACAGTCATGGATGCAATGTCGTTTGGGTCGATGCTCGAAAGTCCGGATTGGTAACCACCACCGCCAGTTGTTTGGCTAGATGTGGTTATTTCATCGTTGCTGTATGCAATTCCATCGACGATAATTAGCGGTTGTGTATTTCCATTTAAGGTATTAACTCCACGAATCGTAATTTGGTTGGCTGCACCTGCAACACCAGTCGAAACATTAACGTTAACCCCTGGAACTTTACCGTTAAGTGCTCTTGCAACATCAGGTTCAGACACTTCTGTTAGTTCAGCTGCTTTAATGGAACTAACGGCATATCCTAAATCTCTCGGATTACGTTTTATCCCAAAAGCAGTTACCACGATCCCCTCAAGTTCTACAGAGTCGTCTTCAAGTTTTACATTTATTAAATTTCCCGAGACAATTACTTCTTTCGTCTTCATGCCAATAAAGCTAAAAACAAGGGTTTTGTTGCTACTCGTGTTGATGGAATATTTTCCATCTAGGTCGGTTTGTGTACCATTTGTAGTTCCTTTTTCGACAACAGAGACTCCCGGCAATGGAAGCCCTTTACTGTCTGAAACGACTCCCGATACGGTGCGCTGTTGTGCAAAAGTAATCTCCGCAACTAAAAATAGTAGCAGCGCGAGATAGCTGGTTAGTTTCATTTTCATTAGTTAGGATTTGGATTAGTTTACTTACCCAAAAGTCTTAAATAAATCTTAATAGAACAATAAAATTTGTAAGAAATTTACACATCTTTCGTTAAAAGTTTAAAAATAACTCTTAAAGCTTATGTGTGCCAATGCGTTGCGAAATGAATTTTCTGTGCCCGATAATCGAGAGAATGCATATGTGAAATTCAGAAAACCATTCTTGGTAGCCAAAACAAATCCTGCACCTGCCGCGAATACTGTTTTTGAAGTGTTTGTCGTTTGATCGCTGAAAAATCCAAAATCACTCAAAATTTGTACATTTAAGTTTGGAGCTACCAGATAATAATAATTATTCATGAGCGAGGTGAAGCTATGGGCTTGCAAAACATTTTCATTCAATCCACGAATCGAGTTAAAACCACCAAAACGATACAATTCGTTTACAAGAATTTTCTGCGATCCCATGAAGTAGTTGTCGGTGTTTATTTGAACTCTGCTTTTTGTAGAAAAGGCTATGTTGTAGCTTCCGCTTAGTCTTAACAGAGTTTGGTCGACCTCGTTGGTTTCACGAACCGATTTCCCAAAGCCTAATTTTAAGTTTATAAAATCCGTGTACCGAAAAAAATCATCACTTTCTGCATTCCTACTAAAGTCGAAACCAACTGTGTAAAAAGTGCTGCGAAAGTCTTGGAGTGTCTCGCTATTTTGCGACTGAATATCACTGGATTCTCCACTTTCATATCCTAAAAATATCCGTGAATTATGCTTGAGTAGATAACCAATTTCTATGGCCGATTTTGAAGTTTGAAAAGTGCTGTCTTGCCTAAAAATGTTGAGCTGACCTCGTAGCACTAAGTTCGAATTGAAAAGATAGGGTAGGGTGCCGGAGAAAAAGAAATTGCGCTGTTCTTGCCCATCGGTTTTCCAGTTTAACTGAAATTCTTCGCTAGACTTTAAAATATTGACCAATGCTAGATCTAAATAGCCATTTACCACCAATTTATTGTCCGCGTTTTGTAGTCCCGCAAATCCTTCAAATCGATTATTACGCACTTTTTCGTCGTAAATATATAGGAGTGTCGAATCTTTGGTAAACAAGACTTCACTTTTACGCGCAATCCGAGCAAATTTCAAGTTGTTGATTTCTGCTTCGATTTTAGAAATAGTTTTATCGTTGAAAATGCTTCTGCGATAGCGCGCTTTTAAGTGTTTTAAAACGTTTTTAGGAATCTCGGTATTTTCTGCAAAGATTAAATTTGAAATTTTTCGTACCGCCGTATTCGAAATCTCCGCTTTCAAAAAAACTTGATCATCGTGCTCGGCAGTAACCACTGTTTTTAAGCCAGCAAGCGCCATTCCTTGTTCCTGCAGTTTAGCAGTGATTGATTCCATAAAAGCAGGCAGCTCGGCGGGTTTCATCAATATGCTTTCCGCTTGTTCGTTTAGATAGGGTGTTATCGAGCTTAAGTCGATGTGAACGGTATTAAATTTCGCCCCAGACTCACATTCAAAAATAATGCTGCTTTTTTCAATGATACTCGATTTACAATTTGCGAACAAATAGCCCGATTGCCTTAAAGAATCTGTGAATTGCTTTAACCCTTCTTCATCGGATACTTTGGAAGGGATTCTTATTTTGCGTTCTAACTTTTGATCGGGAAATTTAACTTTCACCAATATGGTTTTTTGGCTGTAAACCAGTGATTGCAGTAGCAGGAAAAGCAATAAATAAGCCGATTTCGGTGTCATATTACCCATAACGTAAAAGTATCGGAAAATCTTTTGCAAAAGCTTGTTTTAGAATTGTATTGAAAATTAATAGTTTAAGATTTGGAAGCATAAATATTATTTCTACCTTTGCAACCCCGTAAAAAGCGGGAATTTAGAAATTTTAGAAACTTGTAGTATTAATTATGCCAACAATTCAACAATTAGTAAGAACTGGAAGAACCCAGATAACTAAGAAGAGTAAATCGGTTGCATTAGATTCTTGTCCGCAAAGACGAGGAGTTTGTACTCGTGTTTACACCACTACGCCAAAGAAACCAAACTCTGCAATGCGTAAAGTTGCGCGTGTGCGTTTGACAAACGGTAATGAGGTGAACGCGTACATTCCTGGTGAAGGACACAATCTTCAAGAGCACTCGATAGTATTAGTTAGGGGAGGAAGGGTAAAAGACTTACCTGGAGTTCGTTATCACATTGTTCGCGGTGCACTAGATACATCTGGTGTTGCTGGTAGAACACAAAGACGCTCTAAGTACGGTGCTAAACGCCCAAAAGAAGCTAAAACGTAATTCAAACTTTTAAGAAAAAGACATGAGAAAAAGACAGGCAAAAAAGAGACCTCTTTTACCAGATCCTCGTTTTAACGATCAATTAGTGACACGTTTTGTGAACAATTTGATGTGGGACGGTAAAAAATCTACCGCTTTTAAAGTATTTTACGATGCAATTGATATCGTGGAAGCTAAAAAACAAGACGCTGAGAAACCAGCTTTAGAAGTTTGGAAAGACGCACTAACTAATGTGATGCCTCACGTAGAAGTACGTAGCCGTCGTGTAGGTGGTGCAAC
>JAIXTU010000283.1 GCA_027483785.1 Flavobacterium sp. | reverse complement strand
ATAGCAACAAAACTAAATACGACACTACGATCCCTGAAAAGTACAAAGACGAATCAGCAGTGGTAATCAATAGATACGACTACTACGACTATAGTGAAGGATTTGGCAAAGTAAAATACACGTCGGCGGCTATGCGAACAGTAAAAATTCAAGACGCCGCAGCTCTAAAATTATTTTCTGAATTTGAATTCTATCAAAACTTCCGCAAATCTTATGGCTTTTTCTCATTAAGAGACAAAACGCTTTTCGGAGTGCGAATAATCAAACAAAACAAAAAGATTATTGAAATCGATACAGAAAAGGATAGCAAAGAAATTGATAATAAAAAAATTCTGGCTATACCCAATCTTGAAATTGGCGACATCATAGACTATTACTACTATACAACTTCTAGTTTCATAGCCCCAATTTACCATTACTTCGACCCGGAAGAAGAGACTTTAAGCGAACGCTATCCCGTACTGAATTACAAATTAGCATTTAATACGGAAAATGATTTCTTCGTGAATTTCCAATCGATTAACGGTGCACCTCAATTAAAGCAAATTGATACTAGAAAAAGTGGTGAGCGTCTGTATGAACTTACGGCGACAGATATTCCTAAGGCAGATTATCCACGATGGTTTTACCCTCTAGTTGAGCTTCCAGGATATAAATTTCAAGTATGTCTAGCACAAAATAATACTGCGGAAGATCTCGTTTACTTTATCCATTCGGAAAAGGAGCGCGACATCAAAAGCTCAGTAACAAAAGAGGAAATCAAAGCTTTCTTCAACAAACGAATCGTTCCTAATTCAAGTGTTGCAAGCAAGAAAAGTCTAAAAGGATTTTTAGCCGGCGAAAACGACATCGATTACATACATGCCATTTTTAAACAGAACCGCTTTTATTTGGCAAAAAGTTACGATACTAAAATTGCTGGGGAAGCTAAAATAAACGTTCCAAATAGCCTTTATTATGCTAGACCTGGCGATTTAGAGGTTTTGCTGATTGCTATGCGTTATTGCTTGTCAAATGATATCCCCTACGACTTAATCATTGGATTACCCCGCTACGACGGCAAGATAGAAGACAACATCTTAGCTACAAACTTTAGAATTTTAATGCGTATAAATTTCAAAGAGCCAATGTATTTAAGCGGACTAACTCCATTTGCATTGTACGATGGTATAGATCCTATACTTGAAGGCACCAAAGCATATATTTTCGCGCAAAAAGGATCCGGCAAACTGACAAGCATGACCGAAGAAATATTGCCGACTTCGACAGCAGAAGAAAACAAAGAAAATGTTCAAATAAAAATTACTCCTTCGTCCGATCTGCAAAGCTTTACGATCGAAGCCCGTAACTCATCGACTGGTCATTTAAAGCGAGAAAATCAGTCTAACACGATTGCTTTTTACGACTTTATTCAGGAAGAATATGCTTCGGCACCAAAGCATCCATACCAAGACCCAGGTAACGAAAAACGAAAAATGGAGCAGTTTGTAAAAGAAATGACCTCGCTTGTTGAAAAAAGAAAAGAAGAAGATAAAAAAGATTTACCTAAAGAAATAGGCGACGAATTTGGGGCTACTGTCCTCGAAGCAGAACGAAAAATTGTAGAGTCTGCCCGCAACGATTTTAATGCACCTTTTGTTTTTGATACAAAATTTAAAATTGGTGCCGACTTTGTTAAAAATGCTGGTGAAAACACAGTTATTGAAATAGGGAAATTTATTGGTCCTCCTGTTGAAATAGAGGAAAAAGAGCGAGTACGAAAAGCAAATATTTACATGAACTACCCTAGAACATTTGAGAATGTACTGACTTTTGAAATACCTGTTGGTTATGAAGTAAAAGGACTTGAAAAGCTTAATAAAAAAGTTGAAAACGAAACAGGGGGCTTTACCAGTTCTGCAACTATCCAAGGCTCAACTTTAACCGTTAAAACAAAACGGTATTATTTACACAACTATGAAGCCGCATCGAACTGGCCTAAAATGCTTGCATTTTTAGATGCTGCATTCCAGTTTAGCCAAGAAAAAATTCTCCTTAAAAAGAAATAAATTTGAACCAAATACAAACTGAATTTCCTAAAAAGTTGCTCTTAGTAGCAACTTTTTTTGCTCCTATTGGATCATCTAAACGTCTAAAAAAACAAAATCCGTGAGAACTAATTGCGTGAGTAATAAAAACAACTCAGAAGCTATTTATTCTTCTGCTCGATGTATTTCGACAAATACTTTGCGGCTGAAAATGCTTGCTGTCGCAAAATATCACCCACCGGATTTCTTCCTCTGTGTAGCTCGACATTACCAATCACTAAATTCAACTGCTTAAAAAAGGCGTCGAAGTATTGCGACGTTGCAAATTGCTTCTCAAAATCCGACTGTAATCTTCGAGAAGTACGATTCCACAAATCAGCATCACAATACAAGGTTACGGCTTTCATTACAAAATCAGTATCGTCGTCGCCAATAACTTCGTTTTGATCAGTAAGTTCAAATCCTTCTACTCCGCAAGAGGTGCTAACAAAAGGAATTCCGTACAACATAGCTTCGTAAATTTTCCCTTTCAAACCGGCACCAAACGATAGCGGTGCAAGTAAAATTCGGTGCGCTCTAAGCATGCCCAAAGGCTCGTCGAATGCACCCGCTAAATGAAAACCTTGCTCTGGGGAATGATACTTTAGTAAGGCCTGCGGAACGTAATTTCCGTAAACAAATAGCTCGGTTTGCGGTAAACGCAGCTTTATTTCGGGCCAAATTCGTGCTAATGTATGAACCGCAGCCGCGTTAGGCTTATGACTGAGGTTGCCAATAAAGTAAAAATCAGCAGTGTTTTCAAACTGATTCGACTCTACCTGATAATTCTCATGCCAAAAAGGAAGGTAAACCAGTAATTCACCCGAGATCTGTAGAAATTCCGTTAAGTAACGCTGCTCAAACGACGAGATAATTAGGGAAAAATCCGACCGATAAATCGACGCTAACTCGCGATTTCTAACCTCTGCTACCTTCTCAAGATCTGACGTTTCATCGCGATCCGCCCGCAAAAAATGTAAATCCTCCGTGTCCAAAACATGAATTATCGAAGGGCTGACTTCTCTAGCACGCCAAGAAAACTGTTCCTCTGTGTAATAGCGATCGTACACTACAACTCTCGGATCAAGAACTTTCACAAAATCTTGAAAAGTGTTCGAATTCAGGGCAATCCTATGCGTAACAACTCCTTCTTGATGCAAATCGGCGCTTCTTTGCGTCGGTTCTGCCGCAGTAGCGAAATGTACATCGTAATTATGTATTGCGAAGGCACGCATCAACTGCAAAATCCTGTAGCCTGCCGCCGATGAGGCCGGCTCTGGCCAAACTTGACCAATAAACAAAACCCTATTTGCCATACTGCGAATTTACTCGGAATAGGCGTAAAAAGGAATGATCTAATTAAATTATAAAGCAAGAAAAAACGCGTGCTGTTCGAGTTGAAATGCTGTTGCCTCGAAAGCCGATTTTTTTAATTTGGGGCAATCCGGTGCAGCGTTTTATAGTGGAATTTTGGT
>JAIXTU010000098.1 GCA_027483785.1 Flavobacterium sp. | reverse complement strand
TGGTTTATCAAACATTCGTTTTTCAAATCAAGTTTTGTGGTAAAAGTCCCGCCCTTCGGGTAGCTGCAAAACGTTGTAGGTAATGCTTGTAGTACTAGAAAGAAAAATTCAATACTCGAAAGTTCGGTTTATATCAGAACTTTTATACATTTGTAATGTCTTATATGAGAATTCTAGGAAAGAAAACAATCTTAAAGATTAAAAAGAAAAACATAGGGAATAAAAAACTATGTTCTGAAATTGACAAATTAATAACAGATTTAGAGAAGTTTAATCCTAGTGAAAAAAGTCTTAGTGACATTAGAAGTGATGCAGATTGTGTTCATAATGATGGGTTTTACTTTTTTGATATTAGTATTCATCGAACACTAATATTGATTGAATTTGATGATGAAGGAGAAGCGACGATTGTGTGGGCAGGTACTCATCAGGAATATGAATCGACATTTAAAAATAATAAATTAACTATTGAAAAATGGTTAAGAAAAAACGGATACATAGAATAATGAAAACACATTTTGATATAGAAAAAATAGTTGAAAATGGCATAATCACCAATGAATTAGATTATGACAGAGCTCTTATTGCCGATAGAAAACTAAGACTTCTTGCAAAGGAAAGTCTTCATTTTAAAAAGTTAAGAGCTAAACTACGTGATATAATAGAACGTTACGAAATTTCTGAGTGGAGTGATATTGATAAAACTGATGATTTTAAACTCTCAGAAAGTTCAAAATCTGAACACATTGCAGAACTAGAAAGGATATTTATTGAAAATAGAAAACAAGCAATTAGAAAAAAACTCAAAGAACTTGATTTAACTCAAGAGAACTTGGCATTAATCTTAGGTCATAAAAGCAAGACTCATATGTCAGAACTTATGAATGGTATCAAACCATTTACCTTAAAAGATTTGATAATTATAAATCGTTTATTAAAAATTGATATAGCAGTATTAATTCCTGTATTCCTATCAAAAGAAGATCAAGTAAAAGTAAAAGAGGCTGTGATAAAATTGGACAAACCAAAAGTAAGACTATCCAGTGACGATTTAGTTTTATGTTAATTGAATAGCACTACCCGCTCCGCAAAGTCTCCCGACTTTGAGGCATAAACTCCAAGCCGCTGCACCCAAAGCCATAGCCGAATTGTGCAAAAGAAAATGAGCTTACAAAAATCCCTACTAACGTTTCGTGAAAAAATGTATATTCGTGATGGATAATGAACGGAACGACTTTTCAGATTAATATATTTAAAATACCGAACGTATTTTAATGGTAAATATTTGTAAATAAATTATTTATCGTTTTTTTTTGAAAATTTGAGAAGATGAAGCGAAGTTCGTTAATTGTCACGATAGCGGTAAGCGTTTTGTCGCTCGCATCTTAAACAAAATTTCTAAAAAGCTTGCATCTCGATAACTTTAAAGTTAACTTTGTGCAGTGAATACTGAAAGCCATATCATTTTTCACGAACACCATTTCATTGAGTTCTATTTGGAACAAAGCGAAAAGGTGCAAGAAAAAATAGAATATGTTTTTAAGATTATTAGAACCGTTCAAAATGTCCCGAAAAAATTCCTCGATCATATCACGGGAACCGACGGACTTTATGAAATTAGAATTGAATTTGAAAGTAACATTTATCGAATATTTTGTTGTTTCGACAAAGGACATTTAGTGGTTTTGTTCAACGGATTTCAGAAAAAAACTCAAAAGACACCTAAAAGGGAAATTGACTTGGCTTTGAAATTAAAAGAGCAATATTTTAATTCAAAAATGAAAAAGGAATGAGCAAAGAAAACATCAAAAATGCTAAAAACTTTGACGAGTTATTAGACCTTAAATACGGAAAAATAGGTTCAGAGAAACGGGATAACTTCGAAAAGAAGGCGCAGTACTTTGTAATTAGCGAAATGCTGAAAGAAGCACGAAAAGAAGCAAATATGACCCAGGAACAACTTGCCGAAAAAGTAGGAACCAAAAAAAGTTATATTTCTAGATTAGAAAATGGAAAGTGCGACATTCAACTTTCCACACTATACAGAATTTTTGAATTTGGACTTGGAAAACGAGTACACTTATTGATTGGATAATAATGCCTACCACCTAAAGGAGTAACTGTTGCATAACCTCCTTTCTCTACCAAGTTTCCCCAAAAACCAAAGATTCAATTTCAAAAAAGTCCGTTAAAGCCAAACCGTCCGCTCCGCAAACCCATCCGACTTTAAACGGTACACTCCGCAAACTCACTGCCAGCAGACAGCTTAGCGCACCAAAATTGGCTTCTCATAAAAATGCCAGAACGTAAGCAAGTATGTCCAATGTATGATGACAAAAACTTTGGATTCACTTAAGAAATATTCGTAAATTGCAGAGTGAAAAAGGACAAACATATCGGTCTTGACTTTGAAGTTGACAAACTGACAAATTCAATCGAAAACGTTGCTACTGGTGAGGTTTTCAATACTGTTATTGAGCGATTAAATAACGATGATAAAAAGCAAATTAAAAAGCTAGAATGGCAATTTGATTGGCATAAAGAACTTAAAGACAGTACTAAAGAGGTTTACAAACTCACAACAGAAAACAATCCCTTCATAATTCAAGGCTTACTGAGTATAGAAGATAAACAAGATCATATCTTCATGCACTTGATTGAAAGTTCGAAATTTAATAAAGGGAAAAGCAAAATATACTTGGGAGTACCTGGAAATTTGATTGCTTTTGCTTGTAAAGTATCAGTTGACAAAGGTTATGATGGTTTTCTTGCATTTGATGCTAAAACCTCATTAATTAAACATTATGAAAGTACTTTAAATGCAACTCATTTTCGCGGCCTAAGGATGTTTATTGAAACCACAGCAGCTTTGAAACTCATTTCACAATATTTTAAAAACTAGCATCATGGGACTAATAAAAGAACCAAAAGGAGTTGATCTCTCCACTAAGTCTGAACCTTGGACAGAAGAAGAACTTATCGACTTTAGGAAACTAATAAGTGAAATAAAAATGAAAAACACAAAACGTAGAAAAATAGATATGCAAAGCAACACAAAAGCTAAGTAAAGTGTCTAAGTAAGGTACGCCTGCCAACAGCTCAATCTATTGACGCCGCGCCACAACCCCGCCCAACTTCAAATCCCAATACCCAAATTACATTTTACCAATACACCTTCCTTTTCCAAAGAAATCGGATTTCAAAAAGAAGGAACCTTTCAATTTACGCACATTCTTGCGCCAAGGATGGTAGCTAACAGCCTGACCCTAGCTTAGCAGTCGTGAGGGCAGGGAGCGCCCGTATTTTAAATTTACCCGTGGTGATACGGTTCGTTGCGCAAAATGGTAAATCCGCGGTACAGCTGCTCAACCACAAATAACCGAATCATTTGATGGGAAAACGTCATGGCAGATAGTGAAATTTTGGCATTTGCACGCTCGTAAACCGCCTCAGAAAAGCCGTACGGACCTCCAATAACGAAAATCAGATTCTTAACGCCCGAGTTCATGCGCTGTTGCAAGTAATCGGCAAACGCCTCGCTGCTAAACGATTTGCCGCGCTCGTCGAGTAAAACCAAAAAATCGGTGTTCGAAACCTTCGCTAAAATAAGCTGTCCTTCCTTTTCTTTTTGCTGCGCTTCCGATAAATTCTTTACGTTTTTGATGTCCGCTAGAAAATCTAACTCAAACTTAATGTAGTGTTTAAGTCGATTTACATATTTATCTGTGAGTGCTTCCAGTTGCTTATCGTCGGTTTTTCCAACGGCCATTAATTTTAGCGTCATAAAACTTGAGCTTATTGCGTACTTTCGTTGCAAAAGTAACCGATGATTTGCATAACCGACGATTTAGGAACCGAAATTAGCTTAGCTCAAGTGCCTCAGCGCGTTGTTTCGCTCGTTCCATCGATCACAAAATCGATTTGCGACTTGGGTGCCGAGCGTCAACTCGTAGGTGTGACAAAGTTTTGCGTACATCCGGCGCATATTCGGCATACAGCAAAAAAAATCGGCGGAACCAAAAAGGTAAACATCAGTAAAATCACAGCATTGAATCCGGATTTAATTATCGCCAACAAGGAAGAAAATACGAGTGACGATGTGCTGGAGCTCCAAAAAATAGCACCCGTTTTTATAACCGATGTTAAAAATATAGCCGACAGCTTTCGAATGATTGAGCAATTTGGCATTTTGCTCGGAAAACGCGTCGAAGCTAGTAAATGGTTGGGAAAAATGAGTCAACGTTTAGCTGCGTTTAAAAGTCGACCCGTTACCGACAAGCCCAAAGTTTTGTATTTAATTTGGAAAGCGCCGTGGATGAGCGTTGGAGGCGATACGTACATACATGAAATGCTCGATGTAGCCGGATTTACGAACGTTTGCTCGGCATTGCAACGCTATCCGGAAGTATCAATTTCCAGAATTCGTCAAGATTACGATCCCGATTTTGTTTTCTTGTCGTCGGAGCCCTATCCGTTTTCCGATGGTGATGCCTTTGAAGTAGGTCGGTTTACACACCACGCCAAAACCGTTTTTGTTGACGGCGAAGCTTTTTCGTGGTTCGGAACAGGATTACACGCAGCCTTGGCGTATTTTGAATTGTTGCAACAAAAAATTAACGGCTAATGCTGGCGTACACTACTTACGAATCGGATACCAGCGCACCGTGGATTACGTTTATTCACGGCGCGGGCGGAAGCTCGGCCATTTGGTACAAACAGCTGCGTTATTTTGCGCCGAAGTATCGGATTTTGCTGATTGATTTACGCGGGCACGGCGCGTCGGCCAAACAAGCCGTTTCCGATAAACCGTACACTTTTGAAGAGATTACCGCTGAAATCATCGAAGTGTTAGATCATCTGAAGATTCAGAGATCGCATTTTGTAGGAATTTCATTGGGTTCTATTCTTATTTTCAAATTGGCGCAACTGCGTCCGGATTTATGCGATAAATTGGTG
>JAIXTU010000295.1 GCA_027483785.1 Flavobacterium sp. | reverse complement strand
TCTATAGAATTTCAGAAGATTTGGCTAAACAATCCGAGTAGAATTCTAACAATCACATACTTCGCACTGTTATCGCTAATCGCCTTAGTTACCGCAATAAAATTCGATATTGGGGACTTTCATTTTAATATCGCAGAAATAGGGATCTTTAACTTCCCATACATTTGGCACTTTAACACTTATTTCGCCGATTATTTCAAGTTCTTCCTTGCAATTGTTATTGTTTCGATGATGGCAAACGAATACAGTTACGGAACGCTCAAACAAAATTTAATCGACGGTTTAAGTAAAAAAGAATTAGTAAAATCGAAAGCACTAACCGTCTTTGCGATGGCGGCAGCCTCAACCGTTTTTGTATTCCTTTTGTCGCTTATCTTAGGTCTAATCCATTCGTCTTTCACCGAATTTAGAACCATAATCACCGATATCGACTATCTGCTTGGGTATTTCATAAAACTTTCCGCATTCTTTAGTTTGTGCTTATTCGTCGGAATTCTCGTAAAACGTTCGGCCTTTGCACTCGGTTTTCTAATCATACTCTACATCGCAACTGCAATTTTACACGCAATTTTGAGATTCAAAGTTTTAGATAGTGAAACAGCCGACGCAATAATGCAATTTGCGCCAACAAACGCCATCTCCGACATCATCGTTGAGCCTATTTCGCGTTTGTCGGCCGTGCAACAAATGGGGGCACAAGTAGGGCTCGAATCCGATAAGAAATTCGATGTAAATTATACAGCTGCTGCAATAAGTTTGTGTTGGACAGCCGTGTTTATCATTGGCAGTTACCGTATTTTAAAACGCCGCGATTTATAATTTTAGGGCACATCCCGCCGCAAAGTATTAGTTGAATGCTGGTGCGGCGGGTCGGGCTTTCTGCTGCAATACCGCTTAAAAAAACCGCTTCAACCACAGCAGCGCACGGGCTTCATTCTGTCGCCGTGCCCAACTGGGTTTATAGCGGTTTTTTTTGCGCGCTATTTACGCGGCAATCCCTTGTGCGAAAATTAGTAACCGGAATGCGCCACTTAACGAGAAAACCTTTAACACTGCGTTAGTAAGCGTTGCAGCTAAATAAATGAGCTTTTGTAATATCTTTGCACTCGCTATGATTCGTTTTTCAAAGGCATTTTTTACGTTCGTTTTATCTTGCTACTCTGTGATACTTGCGGCTCAGACCATCACAGTAGATACCAATTATAATGCACAGCAATTAGCACAAGATATTTTGGTTAACAATCCGTGTTTAACTATTTCAAACGCATCAATCACTACCACAACGGCCGATACGTTTCAAACAACCGGATTTTTTACCGCCAATCCCGTTAATTTTCCATTTACACAAGGCATCATTCTGAGTACCGGAAACGCAAATTCGGCAGTAGGTCCAAATTCAAGTTTACTAAGCGAAGGCAGTACCGCTTGGCCCGGAGACAACGATTTGGAAGCCGCGCTAAATGTTGGAAGTAGTATTAATGCGACCGTGCTCGAATTCGATTTTGTATCCTTATCAGCCGCTATTTCGTTTCGATATTTGCTGGCGTCCGAACAATATCTGACCAATCCGAGTGCCAATCAATGCAATTTCACCGACGGCTTTGCCTTTCTGCTTAAGCGAAACAACAGCAACGAACCTTATCAAAATTTAGCCGTTGTTCCTGGAACCGACATACCCGTTCGTGTAAATACCGTTCGCGGTAGCGGAACTGTGTGTCCGCCGGCTAACGAACAGTATTTTCAGGGATATAACGGAAGCGACAGTGCGACAAATTTCAACGGACAAACCGTTCCGCTCACCGCAAAAGCGAATGTCATTCCCGGCGAAAGCTATCACATTAAACTCGTTATCGCCGATCAGGGAAACAACTTATACGATTCGGCAATTTTCTTAGAAGCAGGCAGTTTTGAGGCAGTCACCGATCTCGGTGTCGACCGCACGCGCGCCAATGGAAATCCGCTTTGCGACGGCCAAACGCTCAATCTCGATGCCACTCAAGCCGGCAGTTCGGTTTCCTACGCTTGGTACCGAAACGGAGCCCTGCAATCGGTAACAACACCGCAATTTACTGTAACTTCTCCCGGTATTTACGAGGTGGAAGCAAGTATCAATAGCGGAAGCTGTGTGGTTACAGGCCGTATTGAAGTCGGTTACAGCAGTATTCCCGCTGTAGCCCCGGTAACTCTACGACAGTGCGATCCCGATTCCGACGGTCAAACGAGCTTCAATTTAAACTTAGCAAACGATGTTTTAACCAGCGGAAATCCGGAATTATTGAGTCCGATTTACTTTGAAGACGCTTCTGCTACAACACCTATTTCAAATCCGGCACAGTACACAACCAGTTTTCCAAAAACTATAACTGCACGAATTAAAAACAGCTTTGGTTGCGAAACCACAACTACCGTTAATTTAGTTGGCGCTACCGATCGAAGTGCCGCAACATTGTCGTACGTACTTTGCGATACCGACACAACAAAAGACGGCAAATCGACTTTCAACCTAACCGATTTAGCGGCAAGCGCTGTACTGTCGGGTTTGCCAACAAACATAACTGTGAAATTCTTCCCCAGTATAAACGACGCTCTTTGGGAAACTCAAGAAATTTCTGGTAGTATAAGCAATGATATTGCAAACAATCAAACGTACTATGCACGATTATACAACGGAATCGACTGTTTTGATATTGTTCCTATCGACATCAATATTGATTATATTCCAGATAGTTTTACAACATCTGAAACGATTTATTTTTGTACGGGAAATTTTGCGGTTTTAACCGGCCCAACAGGTTTTACCAACTACCAATGGTCGCACAACAGCAGTTTAACGAATCGCGAAATACGCGTAAACACACCACAAACGTATACGCTAACATTCGAAAACCAAAACGGTTGTACAGCATCAAAAACATTTGAAGTCATTGAGTCGAATCCTGCTGTTATTCGAACTGTTTCCGTTACGAGTTTTTCAGGAGCGCAAAACAGCGCCACTATCGATTTTTCGGGTTTAGGCAACTATCAGTTTTCGATCGATGGCGTAAATTTTCAAAGCAGTCCGGTATTCACAAACTTAGCCGCGGGAGTCTACACGGTTACAGTCGTTGATTTATATGGTTGCGACAACATAACAGACGAATTTATCGTTTTAGATTATCCGCGATTTTTCACACCAAACGGCGATGGCATCAACGATATTTGGTCGATTAAAAATAGCATACTTACTAATCAGATCGAACGAATCTTAATTTTTGATCGTTTCGGAAAAATCATTTTCGGATTTACGCCAAACCAGACAGGTTGGGACGGTCGTTTTCAGGGTGTTGCAATGCCATCAGACGACTACTGGTTCAGCATTTTCCTACAAACAGGTAGCCAAATTAAAGGACACTTCAGCTTAAAGCGGTAAAATTCTTTACTTTTGGAGTCTTGCTAGATTCTATGAAAAAGATTTTACAATTCATTGCGCTATTTCTCACTTTTTCTGCGGCAGCGCAGTTCAGTAAAACGCACTATATTCCACCCGTTTCAAACTCACCCATACAAGCGGGGCAGGGGCAATATATGTATATATCTTGTCCTTCGTCTACACCCGTAAATTTCAAAATTAACATTATTGGAGGTGGAGTTGTTGAAGGTACCGTTACCCGAGATCAACCCTATGTTTATTTGGCTGGAAACGGCGACAATAGCCAATTTTTGATTCCAAGCGGCTCTGTTGGGAGCGTTTTCAGTGACAAAGGTTTTATTGTTGAAGCCGATGATCAAGTTTACGTAACGGTAAGAATGACGACCACACCTCAGAACTTTCAGGCGGGAAGTGTAGTTTCCAAAGGATTAGCTGCGCTCGGTAAGCGCTTCCGTGTTGGCGCCTTTGTTAATGAAACCGTTCCTGAATTTACACAAAACCACTATTCGTTTGCGACGGTAATGGCAACCGAAAATAACACTACAGTAAGCTTTAACGATATAGACATTGGTGTTGAGTTGGTAAACAACGGCTCAAGTATACAACCCGATGTAGTCTTAAATAGAGGAGAATCGTTTTGTATCGCTACTATTGGTCCGCTCGATGCAAATCGAAATGGAATAATTGGAACTTTAATTACGTCCGACAAACCAATCGCTGTAAATTGCGGTAGTATAGCGGGAACGAATGGTAATGCCAGTAATTTAGATTTAGGTTTCGACCAACTCGTA
>JAIXTU010000010.1 GCA_027483785.1 Flavobacterium sp. | reverse complement strand
TCTTCGGAAATGATTACACCCGAGCCTGTGCCAATTTGCTCTTGCTGTTGTCCGCCTCGGTAACCGTAAAAGAATTCCATAATGGGATTGCTAATGGTGCGGTACGAAACGTTTTTCACGTGAACAACGCAGTGTACTGCTTGATCGGCAGCTGTGGTAAAATCGACATTTTCTGCGCCAAGCGACGCATTTCTCAGGTAATTTGCTGGTGCCGAAGTTACAATAGATGCAGTTCGGTTGTCTTCAAATAGCAATTTGTAAGCACCAAGTGTGATTGCGCCACTACTTAATGCAATAAAGAATAAAGATGCATACTTTTTCATAATCGTTCAACATTTAACAATTGTAAAATTAAAAAGTCAAATTTCTTGCCAAATCATCTTTAACCAATGATTAACAGCAGTGCCGACAGCCATAGATTACCTATTTTTGTACTATGAAAATTCACTTTTATAAGTATCAAGGTGCCGGCAACGATTTCGTGATGATCGACAATCGTTCGGGTTCTTTTCCAACAACAAATCACAAATTGGTACAACAGCTATGTGATCGACGGTTTGGCATTGGAGCTGACGGTTTGATTGCCATAGAACCCAGTGAAACCACTGATTTTAAGATGTTGTATTACAACTCCGACGGTAATTATGGATCGATGTGTGGAAATGGTGGTCGTTGTGCTGTGGCTTTCGCGGAAAGTTTAGGAATGATTGGAAAAGAAACCACATTCGAGGCAAGCGATGGATTACATACTGCAAAAATTTCAGAAGGAACTGTCAGTTTGTCCATGCACGATGTAACTGAAATCAAGCGCTTTGAAGCAGGCTTGTTTTTAAATACGGGTTCGCCGCATTTGGTGCTGGTTGTAGATGATGTAGAAACTGTCGACGTAGCGCACTTGGGTGCACAATTACGAAACGATCCGATTTTTGCTCCTGGCGGTACGAATGTCAATTTTGTGCAAATTATCGATGATTCCACACTTAAAATGCGAACCTTTGAACGAGGCGTGGAAGCAGAGACACTAGCTTGTGGAACCGGCGCAACGGCAGCGGCGTTGGCCTTGTTTTATGAAAAAAAGCTGCTGTCAAACCAAGTGAATTTGCATGTTGCTGGTGGCACTTTAGCAGTGCATTTTTCGTTTGATGGTCGTGCATTTACAGCTGTGGAGTTAATTGGGCCAGCAAAAGAAGTTTATTCCGGAACAATTGATTTATAAAATGACCTACTTAAAAGGCAAAAGTATTTTTCTGCGCGCTCTCGAACCGAGCGATATCGACTTTTTATTTGCCGTCGAAAACGACGTGAGTTTGTGGCACATTTCTCAAACTGTGCAGCCTTTTAGTAGACATGTTTTGGAAGCGTATATCGAAAGTGCGAAATCGGATATTTATGAGGCCAAACAGCTGCGGTTGGTTATTTGCGAGATAGAAAGCAATAATTTATGCGGATTTATTGATTTGTACGATTTTGATCCGCGAAACAATAGAGCGGGAGTAGGGATAGTTGTTGCAGAATCGTTTCGGAAGAAAGGAATAGCGAGCGAAGCTTTGGAGCTTTTAATTACTTACGCTTTTGAATTTTTAAACCTCTTTCAACTTTATGCCTGCGTGGAAGAAAATAATCAAGCAAGTTTGACACTTTTCTCTAAATTTGGCTTCGAAAAAACGGGCGTTCGCAAACAATGGAATTGGACGACGACGGGTTTTCAAGACGAAATATTTTTACAGTTAATACAACACAATCATGTCTAAAAAAGGTAAAATCCTTGCAATTGTATCCGTTGTAATTGTTGCCGTAGCAATTGTTTATGGCTATTCGCTTTATTCTAAGATCTTTAGCGCCAACACCAAGTTTGAGGAAACTGAGGTTTATGTGAATATTCCCAGCGAGTCGGATTTCGAAAAGGTAAAGTCGATTATGGCTGCTTATGTTCAAAACATGGAAACTTTTGAAATGGTTGCCAGCAAGAAGAAATACAATACTAATGTTAAAAGCGGACGTTTTCTTTTACGCAAGGGTATGAATAATAACGACATTATCAATAGCTTGCGGCAAAGTTTGCCGGTTAACATCACCTTTAATAATCAGGAACGTTTGGAAGATTTTTGTGCCCGAATTGCGTCACAAATCGAGGCCGATAGTTTGGGATTGATGGCTGCCATTACTCAGGAACAATTTTTGACGGAGAATAATCTAACGACCGATAATGTTTTGTCGATTTTCATTCCGAATTCATACGAGTATTTTTGGGATACTGATGCGATGAGTTTCCGTAATCGTATGCTTAAAGAGCACAGAAAGTTTTGGACGCCGGAGCGTTTAGAAAAGGCAAAAGCGCAGAACTTAACGCCAACTGAGGTGTACATCTTAGCTTCGATTGTACATAAAGAAACGGTTAAAACCGACGAGCGTCCGCGTGTGGCGGGTGTTTATTTGAATCGATTGAGAAAAGGAATCAAGTTGGAAGCCGATCCGACAGTTATCTACGCTGTTAAAAAGAATTCGGGCGACTTTACCTTGCAAATTAAGCGTGTTTTGAACAGAGATTTAGCAACAGATAATCCGTACAATACGTATAAATTTCCTGGTTTACCGCCGGGACCGATCGCTATGCCAGACATCTCGGCTATTGACGCTGTTTTGAATCCGGAAAAGCACGATTACATATATTTCTGCGCAAGCGTGAGTCGTTTTGGCTACCACGAG